>JANMSY010000666.1:0-7840 GCA_031389865.1 Anaerolineales bacterium
ATAAGTCTTTGGCGGCCCGCCCATTTCAAGTTTTGCCTGATATACAGCCCGTCCTTCTCGAACCATTTCCATTTGTTCAGGATTTGCCAATACTACTTTCACATCTTCCTGAGTGATCTTGCGCCGCACCATTTCCATCAGTGCATGGTCGGTAAACACAAAGTCGATAATGGGTTCAATGTTGGGCATATGTAATCAAAGTATAGCACAATCCCACTACACCCCTTTTCGCTAACCTTTGTGTCACTTCGACACTCCCTTTGGTCACAGTACAAGCCTTCGTGGTTAAACAACTGGTAAAACTCCCCCACTATGTGCCATCTGATACCCAGGTTATTTACTAAAAAACGCTCACAGCGCCGTCCCCGGCGACGCGGGTTACCTGGGCGGCCCATACCTTGGTTGTTCGTCCGCCGTGTTCTTTATTTCAGTATCTTTTTTAGGAGTGCAATAATGAAAAGAGAGCGCCTTTTCGGCGCTCTCCAACATGTCACGCAAATAATCTTGTATTCACGATTTATACAGGAATTGCCTCACGCAGGATCTGTTGCCCGATTTTGGGTTTGAGCGAGTCTTTCATTACCAGGTCCACCTTGATCCCCAGCAAATCAGATAAATAGTTTTCAATCGCCATAAATGTCAGCAGGCCTGGCGCTTCTGTAAATGTGACCAGGACATCCAGATCACTGTCAGCTTTTTGCTCATCACGCACATAAGACCCGAATACTTCCAATTTTTCCACGCTATAACGCTCCGCAAGCATGGGAATCTGCTCGTGGAGTATTTCAAGAATTTTCTTCAAGGAACGTGTGCGGGTCATATTTGAATTATACAACCAAAAACATAAGGCAAAATGACCCCGCCAATCACCACTCTTCAACCCTTGTTCTCTGCATCATTGCTGGCGTGGATACAGAATCAACTGCGTACACCGAAACAACGCGATCGTTTTGCCCCCATATTTCCTATTCTAGGTATTGATCGATAAACTCACGTGGTTTTAGAACTTCAATCCCTTGATATCCCGAAACTTTCAACAAATGTTTGTCGCCGCTAATAATGACGCCACATCCACTTGCCAGGGCGCAGGCAATGAACTTGTCATCATCGGGGTCTTCACAGACAGGTTCTTTGAGTTTGACCGATTGATACACCTTTGCGTGTTCAATGACAAAATTCAAAATTGGATTCAAGTCAATCGTGGGATGTTCCTCCGCCAGAACTTCTCCAACCCGTCGATACTCATCCAGGATTTCCTGTGAAACCGCAAGTTCAAACTTACCTGATTGCCATGCATTGAGAATTCGATAAGGAGGTCCGCTGAAGAAAACTCCAGAAACGAACACATTCGTATCCATCACGACCTTCAAATCGAGAATGATTTTCATTTCCTTGCACGCGCTTTCACAACAGCGGACTTCACATCTTTTGGTTTCAATCCCAGTTCCCTGGCCTGTTTCCTTGCCTGTGTAATAAGCAGGTCAAACTCCTTCCTATCAGGTGGCGTGACGACTTTAAGAATAACGACATCTTCATCACCCACGACAAGGAACTGTGCCCCTTCCTTTAGATCTAATTGCTTACGAATGGATTCTGGGATTACAACCTGTCCTTTTGATGACATACGAGTGGTGGCCAATATTTCCATGCTTATCTCCTTTCTTACCAGTAAGATTATACCCCAGGTTCATGGTGGCAACAAGTGCGTCGCCCCTGGCCTTACCCCCATTTCCTATTCATTGCATCATCGGGGATACAGAATCAACTGCGTACAGCGGAACAACGCGATCGTCCTCCCTCTTTCGTCTTTCACTTCGGCATCCCATACCTGGGTTGTTCGTCTGCCGTGGAGGCGGGTTAACATTTAAACATTTCACACTGGGGCTATTGAAACGCGAGCGGAATTAGAATAAGATAGGAGCATTCAACTCTCATGGAACATCTTCAGATCGCCTACGACCTGCTTGTGATCATGATCGGGCTCGCGGCCCTGTCGATCGTGGTCTCCTGGGCAGCCAGGACGGGGGAAGCCGATCTGCGGGATTTCAGTATTCTATATCTGTGCTTTACGCTGGTACTGGTGATGGGGGTGCTGAAGAATTATCTGTTCCTGAACGTGGAAGGCTACTCTGCCCGGGCGTGGTACGGGCTCGCAGGCGCCGAGCAGGTGCTCGGCTTTGCCGTCATCGTAGCAGCCATCCATTTCTTTACGGGGGCGTACCGGGTGCGCTACAGGAGGGCGAGCACGGCTGCTCTCCTGGCTATGATGCTCGTCTGTATCCTGCTGCTCTTCTCGCCGATTGGCGCCGTGCTCGATGCAGACGCCCGTACCATCCGCTTTGGACTTGGGTACAAGATCGTCTCCGCAGGGTACTTCACCGCGTTCACGTTCATGCTGGCGCTCGGGGTCCTGGTGTTACGTCGCGCCTGGCACAGCGAGAGAAGGAATTTCCTGATCGGCTTGCTGGTCTTTGCCACGGTCGGGTATGTGGAAACCGCCGCCAACCTGCCCGGGGCGCTGCGCGGCACGACAGTCACCCTTTCGCAGGCGGACAGTTTTCTGTTCAGCTCCATCCCGTACGCGCTTTATGGCATCTTCCTGATCGTCTATTTCCTGCGCCACCCTGTCGCTGCCCCGCTGGCAGCGGACACCTTGCCCGAAGCCTTCCTCGTGAAATACGGCATCACTGAACGTGAGCGGGAGATTATCCTGAAAGTGGTCCAGGGCAGGAGCAACGCGGACATTGCCAGCGAGCTATTCATCTCGCTGGCGACAGTCAAGACCCACCTGCACAATATCTACAGGAAAATCGGGGTGGACAGCCGGTACGGCCTGCTCGCCCGGGTGCGCTCGGGGCAGTAACGTCCAGGAATGTCTACTATAGCAGAGCGACACTTGCACCCCGTTCGGGCCACGAGCCCGTCGGGGTGAGAATCTCTGGAAAATCGAGCCACAGGGCTCGATTTTCCAGAAGACCCTTCACTACGTTCAGGGTGGCATATTGTTTCTCAGGGCGGAATCATCGATCTACACCCAAAGTTGTAGAGCAAAACTCCCAAAATACATCCATCGCTCGATTTTCGATTCTCCAGGAATCCGCATAATCAACGGTACTGGCGCTCCTGGTGCAAGCGTTTGCAATCAGGGAAAACCTTTTAGAAGTAGTAAAGGAGAATCGAGATGAAAGCACAAATCGTGCAATCGAAGCAAATGAGTCTTAAGCAGAAGATCGGCTGGGGGTTCCTACTGCTGCTGGCGATATACCCGGTTTTGGGTAGTCTTGGCTATCTGACCATGAACCCGGAAAATTTCTTTGAGCAACAAAGAGCGGTCTATGTGGCGCATCTGACGTTCTTGATGACCCATATTATCGCCTCCATGCTTGCCATTCTCATCGGTGCATTCCAGTTTTTGCCCGGACTCCGAAAAGGACGCTTGCTCAAGATCCACCGCTGGCTCGGACGGACGTACCTGCTGAGCATCCTGTTTGGCAGCATTAGCGGCCTGTACATGGCACAGTTCGCCTATGGCGGAATCATCTCTGAGCTGGGCTTTAGCGCCCTGGCGTGCATCTGGCTGTACACGGGCTTCAGGGCTTACAAGGATATTCGCAATAAGGATATCGAAGGACATCGCCAATGGATGATCCGCAACTACGCGCTGACCTTTGCGGGCGTGATGCTGCGGATATGGGTGCCTGTTTCTTTAGTCATGGGTATTGATTTCACTGCTGCATACATTGCAATTGCCTGGTTATGCTGGGTGCCCAACCTGCTCGTCGCCGAAGGGATCATACGTCGCACAATGAAGGGTCAGCCTCGCGCCAGAGTCGTTTCATTGCACAGTACACCGCATGGCGGAGAAGAAGCCGTATAGGCAGATTTTTAGTAATTAAGGAGATTCAAAATGACAACCATAACCAATCAGTACAATCCAACTCGAGAAAACGATCGCCTGGCACTCAAGCAGGAAAAAGGCCAATACAAGCTCTGGCAGATCCTTACGATCTGGCTGGCGGCAGGGGCGCCGATGTGGCTGTTAAGCTGGGTGGCTTACCCGCCTCTGAGCGCCGGACTTTCGCCGATGGATGCCGGTCTGCTGCGGATGAAATTGTTGATGGGTGGGCTGGTATGGCAATTCGTGCTCTCGCTGCTTATTCTTTATCGCGAAGAAGGGAACATCCGATTGAGCACCATCCGCCGCCGTTTCTGGTTGAACCATCCGGTGTCCACGAGAACGGGAGAGACGAGGAAACGCTTATGGTGGTGGATCCTCCCCCTGATCCTGCTGGTTGCGTTCGTGGAAATCGGCTTCCGGCCTGCGCTCGTCCAGGTGTGGACGGCGATCCTTCCCTTCTTCGCCGAACCCAAGGGCTATGATATGTCCGCCATGTTTGCGCCCGAGCTGCGTGCCCAGTGGGTTGGCGCCTGGGGCTTTCTTGGACTATTCCTAGTGCTGGCTCTATTCAACACATTCCTCGGCGAAGAACTTTTATTCCGTGGCGTGCTCTTACCCAGGATGGAAGGTTTGTTCGGCAAATGGGATTGGGTTGCGAATGGGGTGATCTTCGGGTTGTACCATCTTCACCAGCCCTGGGGCATCTTGAACGATGTTGCTGGCGGCTTGATCTTTGCCTTCACCGGCAAGCGTTTCCGCAGCAGCTGGTTTCCGATCATTCTGCATTCCGGGCAGAGTATTTACTTTGGCTTCTTGATCCTGGGGCTGGTTTTGGGAGTCGCATGATTACGAATGTTTACAAGAAGAGCGATCCATTGCGGGTCGCTCTTCTTCATTTGCAACAGAGAAATTTTGTTCTCATGTGCTTATCTGCTTGACATTCTTTAGCGCGGATAGAGTATCAACTGCGTGCACCGAAACAACGCGATCGTTTTCCTCTTTCGTCGTTCACTTCAGCATCCCACGACTACGCCTGTGGCTCCACTCGGCGCGATGTAATTATGGGGTGGGATTGGGTGGGGGCGGCCACTTGATTTCCACGGGTCCAATATAGCCATGCACCTCCGAGAGGAAGATGCGTCCATGGGAGGGCTCGGCGCAGCCCGCCTGGTCGATCACAGAGACCTTCGTGACGTTATAGACGGGGATCGGAGTGAACGTCAACTGCCCAGCCCGACACAGCCAGAGCTCCAGCACATAACGCGGGCTATTCTCACTCTCGCGTTCGCCCAGCGGCACATCGTAGAAATCCCACGAGATGGTGACCTCATCCCCCAGGCGCTGGACCTCCACGTTTTGCGGAGCCGGCCAGCGCTGCTCCCTCAGGATCGGCAGCTTCACCTTATCGGGATAGACGACCTCCAGGCTGGAAAGCTCACCGTCCAGTTTGACATCCCTGGCATTGACCCAGCACACATCCGGGAAGAACTCGGGCAAGCCCCATAGCCAGGTCTCCATCTGCCTCCCGCTCTGCAGCTCCACCTGGCCGCGCACCTCCATGCGGTTGCCGGGGATCAGGCCGAAGCGATACAGGTAGATGTCGCCCGGTCCGTAGCGGCAGGCAACACGGTTTAAAAGTTCGCCTGTCAGGATCGAAAAAGTTGGGACCGCTGTGGGCGTCTGCGTGGCCGTCGGCGTTGCAGTAGGCGTTGAAGTATCCATCTGCGTGGGAGTCAAGGTTGCCTCGCGGGTGCCTGTTTGTGTCGGCGTAGCGAGAGGAACGGGCGTTGAGGAGGCTGCTGATAGAGCAGTCTGTGTTTGTGTGGCAGTCGGCGATGCGACGACAGGAGGGGCGAGGGCGCGGGGTGCGGCGATCCCTGCTGCCGCGATCAGGGCAGCAGCCAGGAGAACGGTCAGCACTTTCCCGGCGGTCGCTCCGAGTACGGGCGCCAGCAGGGCCGGGATCTTGAACCACAGCGCCGCGAGCGGACCGACCGTTGCGACAGGCGTCAGCGTTCCCAGCGAGGTGTTGACATATTTCGTGTCACCATCCAATCTCAACGATACAATGCCCATCTCTTTGAGACGCGGGTCACGGTTCAACGCCATCGTCTTCAGTTCAAATGCGGCAGCCGCGGGCATATCGACGAATACATGGACACTGCCCGCAGTCAGGTTTGCGACCTGCAACTGGGAACGATCGGCGCTGGTGAGCTTCGCAATGAATTCAAGCAGCTGCTCCTGCTTTTCAGGGGTGAATGCACTCAGGTCAACCCCCTGGATCACCAGCTCTGCCTGGCGGCTCTGAGGCGGTTCGACAGGCTCGAACCTGGCGATATGTTCCCTGACGATCGCGATCAATTCACTGACTGCCGTATCGAACCCCAGCATCTGGACATCGATAAATTGCAGCCCCGCCAGCTGATAGCGGATCGCGGCCGGCAGTTTGACCGGTTCCAGCATGACGGCGAAGATCGTCCGCCCCGAATCCTGTGAAAGATCGATTTCCTTGCGGACGTTGTCAGAAGCGGCGGAATTGGGGGAGAGCATCAGGACAAATGCACTGCAGGTGTCGATCGCTTCGACGATCTGCACGCGCCACGTATTCCCCGCTTTGATCGCCGACCGGTCCACCCAGACACGGATCCCCGCCTCAGACAGTTTCCCCACGATCATGTCGACAACTTCAGTATCACGCCTTGAGTAACTGGTAAAGATTTCAGCCATGCTGAATCTTATCATACGAAATGATTACCCATACGTCAACGGTTTCCCACCCGTGGGCTGAGGCATGGGCTGACAGGACTTTTGTATTGATTCATAGGGTAAAATTCCCTCACTATGGCAAATGAATCACTCGTAATCTACTACTCCATGAATAAAGTGGGACGCATGATCCCATCCAGTAACAAACTGATCCTTCGCGACCCGCAAGCGTCGCTCGGCTTCTACTACGGCGCCGCCTGACGGTTGGCGTGCTCGGGCTCAACGGCGCGGGCAAATCCACGTTACTGCGCATTGAGTAGATTTCGATAATTTCGCAACAGTCCTTTGTGAAAATATTCCTGAAATTGCTATTTCTTTAAATGGCCGTATACTCTCCATCACTTGGTGGATGTCTTTTTTACGAGACCAGGCGCATAATTGCAATGCGACGGATGCAATACCCCCACAGATTCTCAGCTTTAGGAGTACAAGATCATGGTCTATATCAATGTTCGTCACACTTCCGCCGATTATGCAACGTGGCGCCCGTTTTTCGACGACGACGAAGCCAGACGCCGCGCCGCTGGGGCTACGGGTGTCAAACACGTCTTCCGCGATGTGGACGACCCCAATACCGTCACAGTTATTATTGAATGGGACAATGAGGAAAATGCCCGCAAGTTCATGAATGACCCGGCATTGAAGGAAGTGATGGAGCGATCAGGCGTTATCGGCATGCCTGCCGTGCGCACGATTTTGTCACAAGCGTAATAGTTCGACAAACTTCAAAAGCGCACTGCTTTGCGCTTATCAAGAAATAAAACTTCAGGATTTAAAGTCCTGAAGTTTTATTTTTACCGCCACATCCAGAGTTTGTGGTGATTCAAAAGAACATCGGGTAAAATTCCCTCACTATGGCAAATGAATCACTCGTAATCTACTCCATGAATAAAGTGGGACGCATGATCCCATCCAGTAACAAACTGATCCTGCGCGATATCTCGCTCGGGTTTTACTACGGCGCCAAGATCGGCGTGCTCGGCCTGAACGGCTCGGGCAAGTCCACGCTGCTGCGCATCATTGCCGGCGTCGACCCTGACTACATCGGCGAGATCACGATGGCGAAGGGCTACAGCATCGGCCTGCTCGAGCAGGAACCGAAGCTCGACGAAACGGGAACAGTCATCAGTGTCGTCAAGGAAGCGGTGCGTCCCATCGTCGAAATGCTGGCGCGCT
>JANMSY010000002.1:0-4811 GCA_031389865.1 Anaerolineales bacterium
GGCGGGTGTAGCTGTTTACAAAGTAGGCGCGGTCAAAAGGCGCGGTGACAAAGTTTGGATATAGACAGACGGCGGCATGACGGACAATCCACGCTATGCGATGTATGGGGCAAGATACTCTTGTTTGACAGTAGCAGGCCCGGGCCGGGAGAGATGCGAGAAGGTTTCCATCGCGGGACCGTATTGTGAGTCTGGTGATGTCGTCATCGAAAATCTGCTCATGCCAAAAATCGAGGAGGGAGAATTGATCGCCATCCCAGCATCTGGCGCGTATCATTTGAGCATGTCGTCCAATTACAATGGCTCGCGTAAACCTGCTGTGTTGTGGCTGGAAGAGGGTCATGCAAAGTTGATTGTACAACGCGAGACGACTCTTGATCTGCTCAGACAAAATTTAAGTCTTTGATTCAATCCTTCAAATCCATTTTCAGGAAGATGTCAACGATCTGGGGATCGAAATATTTTCCTCTTTCGTTTTGAATATACTTGCGGACTTTTTTCAACCCCCAAGCGGGGCGATAGGGCCGGTCGGATGACAGCGCGTCATACACATCTGCAACCTGAAAGATGCGCGCCGCCAGCGGGATTGCCTTACCATTCAAGCCGCGCGGATACCCGCTGCCATCCCATTTCTCATGGTGACAATATGGAATATCAAGCGCGGGGCGTAGGAAGGGTATCTTGGACAGCATCTCATATGCATAACCGGGATGCAATTGCATGATGGCTTTCTCCTGCCCGGTCAGCGGACCCGGTTTATGCAAAATGGAGTCGGGGACGCCCATCTTGCCAATGTCGTGCAAGAGCGCGCCGCGGCGGATGTGTTCGATATCCTGTTCAGGTAAACCGAGTGCGCGCGAAAGTTGAATGGTCAGGTCGGTGACGCGGCGGGTATGGCCTTCGGTGGGTTCATCGCGCAGTTCAAGGGCGCGCGCCCAGCCCGCCAGAGTCTCTTCGTATGCCTGGGATAATTCGCTGGCGTGGGCAAGGCTTTGTTCATAGAGAGTGACTCGCTGAATGGCGCTGGCGGCCATATCTGCGAGTGAGGCGACCACGGATATGAGCGAATCTGTGAAGCGGGTGTGACCGGCAACCTGCAACGCGCCGATCGTTCCATTCGGAGTGGTTAATGGCATGGAGACGAAACTTTTTAAATCGGTGGGTTGGCGATAATAGATCAGCGGGTCATTGGGCAGGTCATTTGTAATGTAGGGTTGCCCGGTTGCAATGACATGTCCCGCAATTCCCTGCCCTGATGGGATACGTGAACCGACTGGCGCCGATAATTCTCCGCGGATGGCTTCCACCACTGCGTCATTACCAAGAGGATCGCTCAATACAACAACGATCCCGTCTGCATTCGTGAGGGACATCGTTTGCTCCACAATCACAGCCAGCATCTCGGCGCGCGTGAGGGCTGAACGCGAAGCCGCGCTCACTGCCGCCAACGCCTCCAATTCCCTTTCGCGCTCCTTACGCTCGGTGATGTCTATCCCAATGCCTCCGATATATTTCCTTCCGGATGCATCCCGGAAGGGGAATTTAAAATTCAACCAATAGGTAGGGATGCCCTGCGGGTCTTTTGTCTCCTCGATAATTTCAATCGGCTCTTCAGCTCGTAATACTTCCTGGTCATTTTTCCAGAATGTCTCCGCGATCTCGCGCGGCCAGACTTCAAAATCCGTTTTACCATCCCAATCCTCCAGACGGACGTTGTGTCGTTTTTCAAATGTCTCACTGAGGTAGACGTGCCGTCCCTGCTCATCTTTCATCCAGGCAATAGTGGCATTGTTGTTCATAAAGGAACGGAAACGGGAATCGCTTTCCTGCAATGCCGCCTCTGCTTGTTTGCGTTGAGTAACATCGCGCAGAATTACGGTGTACATCTGCATCCCAATGACTTCTGTGTGCGAGATCGAGGCCTCTGCCGGAAACTCCGTACCGTCTGTGCGTTGTCCGGTGATGGTCACTGCATCAACCCTGCCCATCATCCGTTTGGTTACACCGCTGTGCCCAAACATTTTGATATGATCGTGGTGCTGGCCGCGAAACCGGTCAGGGATAAAGCGGTCAAGCGACTGCCCAACAGCCTCAGTTGCTGAACAGAGAAACATCTGCTCGGCGGCAGGATTAAAGAGCGTGATGCGCTGGTTGGCATCGAGACTAATAATGGCATCCATGTCGGAGTTGACGATACCTGCCAGCCGAGCCTCGCTCTCCCACAGCGCCGCCTCAGCCTGTTTGCGCTCGGTGATGTCTATGAGGGACACAAAGACTTTCGACCACGACGCTTCGTAGCCCGGCGCGACCGCAAGACTCAAGGCAATGTGGAGTGAGTCGCCCGTCAAAGTCTCCTGGACGATTTCACGGTCAAATCGCGTTCCGCCGCTCCCCAACATAATCAGTTCCTCCCTAAAGATGTCAAAGGATGCTTCGTTGAAAATCGCATCCAAACCCGCGTATAGATCACTTTTACCCTGTGCCTTGATCAGCGTCAGAGTTGCCCGATTAACGTCCAGTATTTTCACCAAACTGGCGCAGTAGGCAATGTGCTCAGGGTGATCGGTGAAATAGGCTGCAAGGTCTGAAACCCGAGCGGCGCGTAAATTATCAATTTCCTGTTTAACCAGGGAGAAGTCTTCCTCCCACAGGGAGATGGGCGAATCCTCAAATAAACTGTGGTAACGCGCCTCGCTCTCACGCAACGCGACCTCCGCCCGTTTGCGCTTGGTGATATCGCGCAAGATGGGCACCGTGAACGACTGACCTTGCGATGTATAGGTTGAGACGCGCACTTCCATTTCGAACTCGGCGCCATTGCGGCGCAATCCGCGCGTTTCATAGATGGATGGCGCCAGATCGCCCTGGGCGCGGCGACGCACCAGGTCCGAGATGCGCTCACGTTCGGCTGGCGCAATCAGGTCAAGTATGGATTTGCCGATGAATTCGTCAGCGCGGTCATACCCGAACATCGCCAGGTACGCCGGGTTGACCATCGTATGCAAGCCTGCCTGCGAGACGCCGATGGCATCCACCGAGTTTTCAAAAATGGCGCGGAATTTTGTTTCACTCTCCTCCAATGCCTGCTCTGCCTGCTTGCGCTCAATGATTTCGCTTTCCAGTTCCGCTGTCCGTTCACGCACCGCCAGTTCGAGACGCACCTGGCGGGTTAAGCCCGTATATATAACGATGAACGCCAACACGACGATCATCAGCCCGCTCACACGGAAAAGCAATAGTTGATATCGAATAGCCGCGTCCCAGCCGCCGGAAGGAAGGCCTGCAATTTCCCACATTCCATCGGGCAAAGGAACACTTTGAATCACAGGGTCACTATCAAAAACTGCCCCCTGACCATAAAATATATGCCCGGTCTGATCGCGCAATGCCACTTCAAGCCCTGCCGGGCGCGCATTCAATCCAGCTTGATCGAGTACCACTGGCATATCGAGAACCATTGAGGCAAGTCCCCAAAACTCACCGCCTTGAAAGATAGCCTGCCGCGCGACCAAACCCTGCCCGCCCTGCAAGAGTTCGTATGGACCTGTCAAAACAATACTGCGTTTTTCGATCGCGCGCCGCACAGCCTCCCCGACTTCGGGGCGCGGATCATTTAGCAGGTCGTGCCCGACCGCCGCTTCGTTGCCCTTGAGCGGGTACACATACCGATTCACCGCATCTGGCGCAATAACCATATTGCGAATTCCCTCCTCGCCTGCAAATAAGCCCGCCGCGAACGATTCAAAGTAATCGTCTAAATTTTCAAATGAGGGGTTGGCTTCGACAAATGCCTTCAATCCTTCCAGCCGCGCGAATTGGCGATTGATGTTGAATGTCAGCGCGTCGCGGTACGAACCCAATTGCTCTGTCACCTGGGCGCGTTCATTCGCCAGCAACTGCGCGTGATACCAAACGCCGGCTTGCCGCCAGACGAGCAATAGTCCCGCCAACGCGATCAGCACGCCTACGGTTGCATTGCGCCATAGGGGAGCAAACCAGGAGAGCACCCAATATTTTATTTTCAACTCTTGGTTTTGCATGGCAACCTCGCTTGATTCTGATCGATCACTCAGGCACAAATAATCTCCATGCGTGTATCGTTTATACGCCAAAGGTAAAACGACTATGTGCCCGCTTTCATGGTATCACAAACCGTCCTGCACGCTCGATACAAGCATCCGCCTGTACCAAACGCAGTAGTGAGATGTCACGGCAATGAATGCGAGTCTGGGGATGTCATCACCGAAGATTTACCCATGCCAAAAATCGAAGAGGGCGAATTGATCGTCATCCCGGCCTCGGGAGCATATCATTTGAGCATGTCGTCCAATTACAATAGCTCACGAAAGCCCGCGGTAATCTGGCTGGAAGAGGGAAAAGCAAAAGTGATTATTCAACGCGAAACTGTTGATGATTTGCTGAAACGCGATATAGGGTTATAAAAAAATCCCCGTCAATGACGGGGATTTTTTTATATTTTATTATTCTGCTTTTTCAGAAACACTGGTCGGGATGGAAGATGACTTTCGCATCTGATCTTCCTGGACCATACGAATGCCATTGCTGACCTGGCCGCTTAATTTTGCGATTTGATCCTGCAATTGCATGAGCGTATCAATCACATAATTATCAGCGTCGGCGCGGGTGGCTTCGGCTTCTGCGCGCGCCTGGCTGACGATCTGCTCCGCGCGGCGCTGGGCTTCCCCGACGATCATATCTTTTTGCACCAATTGATCGGCTTTATCGCGCGCAATTTGCAAAGTGCGGTTGGCTTCTTCCTGCGCCTGTGCCATGACACGGTCGCGCTGGGC
>JANMSY010000068.1:0-6324 GCA_031389865.1 Anaerolineales bacterium
GTCAACTCGCCTGCAGAAGATAGGCTTCAAATCCCACTCCTCAAGAACAAGTATTATTTTGATGAAGCGTATGACTTCCTATTCGTCAAACCTGCCTACTGGTTTGCTGAAACCGTTGTCTACAAATGGATGGACAAGGGCCTGATCGACGGCATCCTGCACGTCTTTGGTCCTATTACCGATAGACTTGGTTCTGTTATCCGCAATTACTTTGACCTGCCCGTCATCAACCGTTTCTTCGGCGACGGCTCTGCTGACGTCTCATACTGGTTTGGTGGCAAGTTGCGTGCCGTTCAAACCGGACGCATCCAGCAGTATCTTATGTTCGCTCTGGTGACATTTATTGTCGTTGGCGCGGCACTCTATTTCTTCCTGCTGGCTTAAGGAGTACATGATGGACTTCATCGCTACTCATCTCCTCTCGCTCATTCTGTTCGTCCCTGCCGTTGCGGCTGTCATCATTTTGTTTCTGCCAAGCGGAGAAAATAAACTGTTCCGCTGGTTCGCATTAGGCGCGAGTTTGATCCCGTTCGTGCTTTCGCTGGTCTTGTGGTTCAGCTTTAACGCCAGCCAGCCTGGTTTTCAGTTTGAAGAGCAATATGTCTGGTACGAAGCAATTGGCTCGACCCTGCACCTAGGCGTGGACGGTCTTTCGCTTTCAATGGTCCTGTTGACCACCATCCTCACACCGCTTGCACTTCTCGCTTCCTTTAGCATCAATGACAAGGTCAAAGCCTACATGATGCTGTTCCTCTTCCTGGAGACGGGTATGCTGGGTGTCTTCCTGGCGCTTGACCTGTTGATCTTCTTTGTCTTCTGGGAAATCGGTCTTGTTCCGATGTACTTCCTCATCAATCAGTGGGGGAGCGCAAATCGGAATTATGCTTCGCTCAAGTTCATGATCTACACGATGGGTGGATCTCTGGGACTTTTGCTTGCTGTCCAATTGCTCGGCGTCCTTTTCGGGACCTTCGATCTGGTCACCTTATATGAGCGCTGGAACGCCCTTGACTCTGGTTCCATGCTCCTTGGCATGTCCGTTGGCACGGTGAAGACAATTGCCTTCTGGGCTTTTGCCATTGCCTTTGCGGTCAAAGTTCCGTTATGGCCCTTCCACACCTGGCTCCCTGATGCGCATACCGAAGCACCAACTGCCGGCTCAATGATCCTGGCTGGAGTGTTGTTAAAACTTGGCGCCTATGGTTTCCTGAGGCTCATCCTGCCTTTATATCCGGTTGAAGCCAAATATTTTGCGGGGGCATTGGCTTTCCTCGCAACTGCGGCAATCGTCTTTGGGGCATTTGCATCCTACGCTCAAACAGACTTCAAACGACTCGTCGCTTATTCGTCCGTGAACCATATGGGCTTTGTAGTCCTGGGTATAGCGGCTGCCGCTTTCGCCGCAGGGACGAACGACGCGACCATCGCATTGAATGGCGCCATCCTCCAGATGTTCAATCATGGTTTATCGGCGGCAGGAATGTTCTTCCTGGTTGGCGTGATCTATGAACGGACACATACTCGCAATCTCGAGGAGTTTGGTGGGTTGTTCCCGCTCGTACCCATCTATGGCGGAATTTTGATCTTCACCAGCATGGCTTCGCTCGGTCTGCCTGGACTCAACGGTTTTATTTCCGAGTTCCTGGTGGTCCGGGGCGCGCTCCCAATCCTGAAAGTGTACACAGTCATTTCCATGCTGGGTCTGCTTTTCACCGGCGCTTACATCCTGAAAGGAATCAAGAAAGTACTGCATGGTCCCATGAATGAACATTGGGCACACGGTGAACATAAGTTGACCGAGATCAACACGCGTGAAATCCTTGTCATGGTGCCATTGATGGTTCTGATCCTGTGGATCGGCATCTACCCGGCATGGATCCTCGATGTGATCAACAAAGCCGTCGTCATGCTGTTCTAAGAGGTGGATGATGAATTTTCCTGTCCTTAGTATCATCACATTTATACCCATGGTCGCGGCGGCAATCATGCTGTTGATGCCCGCACAACGCAAGAATGAAACCCGCGCTGTGGCACTCGCAGCTGCAACCCTTGCCTTGATCCTGTCGATCTGGGTGTATTTCAATTACGATCAGGCAACAGCAGGCTATCAATTCATTGAACGATACAACTGGCTTCCCGCTCTTGGCATCAGCCTGTACTTCGGCGTGGACGGCATGAGCACCCCTCTCGTCATGCTGACGGGCGTGGTTATGTTCACAGGTGTGCTGATCTCCTGGGGAGACGATGACAAGCATGTCATGGCTGGCATCCAGGACCGGCCACGCGAGTTTTTTGCCTTCCTTTTCATACTTGCCAGTGGCGTGTTCGGGGTGTTTGTTTCGCTTGATTTGTTCATGCTGTTCTTCTTCTATGAGATCGCTGTTTTCCCCATGTACCTGCTGATCGCCATCTGGGGTTGGGTTCAGACGCGTGAATACGCAGCGATGAAACTGACACTCTACCTCTTCATTGGTTCAGTTGTTTCATTGGTCGGGGTGCTCGCAATGTTCTGGGTTCAATATCAGAATACCGGTTTACTCACCTTCGACATGCTTCAAATGGAAAAGGCTGGCTTTTCACAGGCCTTTCAATATATCTGGTTCCTGCCCGTCTTCCTGGGCTTTGCTGTCCTGGGCGGCATCTGGCCCTTCCACAATTGGTCGCCGGATGGTCACGTCGCTGCGCCGACAGCCGTTTCCATGTTCCACGCAGGTGTGCTGATGAAACTTGGTGCATTCGCTGCATTGCGCGTGGGCGTGATGCTCCTGCCCGAGGGCGCGAAACAATGGTCATGGCTGATCATGATCTTCGCTGGTGTCGCCGTGGTATATGGCGCATACATCGCCTTCGTACAAATGGATCTCAAGTATATGATCGGCTTCTCATCCGTTTCGCACATGGGGCTTGTCATGCTCGGTTTCTCCACCCTCAATCGTGCCGGGTTGACCGGCGCAGGCGTACAGATGTTCTCGCACGGCGTTATGACAGCTCTCTTCTTTGCCATCACCGGAATGATCTATGACCGTTCGCACACACGCCAGATACCCGAACTTGGTGGCATGAGCAAGATCATGCCCTTCGCTACCGTAGGCTTTATCATCGGTGGACTTGTTTCCATGGGTATGCCTGGCTTCTCCGGCTTCGTTGCAGAGTTCCCCATTTTTATGGGGGTGTGGCGTGTGCAATGGCTGGTGGCTGTGATAGCCAGCATCTCCATTATCATCACTGCCGCGTATATCATGCGCAACATCAGGCAGGTCTTCTTCGGCGATATGCCTGCGAAGCTCGAAGGTCATATGACGGACGTCACCATTTTGGATAAGGTTGCCATCACCACCTTGTGTTTGTTGATGATCATCATTGGCTTATTCCCCAGCTTCATGGTTCCGATGGTTGAAAAGGGCGTTGAGAATATTCTTCGCCTGCTGGGAGGTGCATAATGTTTACTTCAACGATGTTCGCATCCATCCTCCCTGAAATCCTGATCCTCACAATTGCCATGCTCATCCTTGTCGTTGAGCCTTTTTGGAAGGAAGAAAAACGTCGCAATGTAGGCTGGCTGACTGCCGGTGGACTGCTTGCTGCGATGGTGATCAGTTTCCTGTTTGGTCAACCCGGCGATCCGATAACCACGCTCGGCGGAATGGTCCGCTTCGACTGGCTGGGCTTCTTCTTCAAGATGCTCTTTATGTTCGCCGGTGCAGCGACGGCTCTACTTTTCATGGATAGTGAGAAAGTGGGACATCGCGGTGAGGCATATCTTCTCCTGCTGGCTTCGCTTCTAGGCATGAACCTGATGGCTGTTTCCGCTGATCTGGTCATGCTATACCTGGCGATCGAAACCACGTCCATCCCTCTGTACGTTCTCGCAGGCTTTATGCTTGGCGATGCGAAGTCCACGGAGGCTGGCTTCAAATACCTGCTTTTTGGCGCGTTGACATCCACGGTCATGCTGTATGGTTTTAGCCTGGTCTTCGGTTTCTCCGGAACGACTGATATTTATCAGCTGGCCAGCATGTTCCAGGCAGGCAGCCTGTCCATTGGAAGTGCGTTGGGTGTTCTGGCTCTGATCGTTGTAGGTCTTGGATTCAAAGTCTCCATTGTGCCATTCCACTTTTGGGCGCCAGATGTATATGAAGGTTCGCCCACTCCCGTGGCAGGATTTTTGTCCACGGCTTCGAAAGCTGCGGGCTTTGCGGTGCTTGTGCGTCTGTTCTTTGTGGCATTTCCCAGTTTTGCCCCCTCATGGACATTGGCATTTGCAATTCTTGCAGCCATCACCATGACTGTGGGTAACCTGCTCGCGCTGCCCCAGACGAATATCAAACGCCTGATTGCCTTCTCCTCTGTTGCACATGCAGGCTACGCGCTGATCGGCGTGGTTGCGTTGACACAGCTGGGCGCGGCCAGTGTGGTATTCTATCTTGCTGCCTATCTTGCAACCAACCTTCTTGCCTTCGGTATTGTGATGGCGTTCAGCCGCGTGACCGGGCTGGAAGACATCAAGGATTATTCCGGCTTGAGCCGGCGCAGCCCGGCATTAGGCTTGATGATGCTGGCTGCATTTCTGTCACTGGCAGGTATGCCCCCGTTTGGTGGGTTCGTGGCAAAGGTGTTTGTTTTTGCTGCTGGTATTCAGGCAGGGTATCTCTGGCTGGTCATCGTGGGTATTCTCAACTCGATCATCGGCGTATACTACTACCTGAATGTGTTGAAGTATGTGTATCTCTATCGCATGCCGGAGCAGGATGAGGAAAATCATCTGATCCCCTTATCTCGTCCCTATGCAATTGCGCTGGCAGTACTGGTCATTGGCGTAATTCTGATTGGTACCGTGTTTGCTCCATGGTTCAGCTGGTCAGATGCGGCTGCGATGAATCTGTTCTAAAACGGGAGCAGTTGTCGGCTTTGAAAGAGGCGTATTCCCGTCCTAAAAAGGATATTTGACAGGCCTTTAGCCTGTCAGTTATAATCGTGCAACATGGCACAATCTGAACAAAAAGGCAGAGGCATTCTGAATACCTTGCTTGTAGTGATGATCGGGCAGGTGGGATGCCTGACGCTGGTGATCATACTGGCTTCCGTGTTTGGTGGATTGTGGCTGGATAACTACTTTGGTACGAAACCGGTTTTTACACTGGTGTTACTATTTGCTGGAATTCCCATATCAGTGTTCGTGATGCTTGTGGTGGCACGCAGGACGCTGGCACGGTTGAAGGACAAAGCAGAAAAAGACTCTGAAACTTCGTCATAGGAGGCGGATTTGGAACAGGAAAAACGTAGACCCTGGCGCCGTTGGGTCGTGCTGGTGCTCTTGATCGCAGGTTTCATTCTGGGCGGGATCTTTGTCCCTGTTCAGCCTGAGATCCTGGTCGCACCGGAAAAATTGTTTGATATCACGCTGCCCGGGGGTGGGACATTTGCTGTGGTGAATACGCTGCCCACGCTGTTTATCACCATTTTTCTAATCATCATCCCCCTGGCATGGGCAACCCGAAACTCGCTGTTGAAGAGCGCACAGACCGACCTGGTGCCGCGCGGTGTCGGCAACGTGATGGAAGCCATTCTGGAGATGCTCTACAACCTGACGGAAGGAACGGCAGGCAAGTATGCACGCATGATCTTTCCCTGGTTTGCGACCATCATGATCTACGTGCTCCTTGCCAACCTGCTCAAGCTCATACCGGGTTTTGAGTCGATCGGCCTGCTGCATGAATCGCACGGTGAGGGTGGGCATCATATCGAGCCGCTGGCCGGCAACTGGTATCTCTTTACCCATGAAAAAGGGGAACATCTCCTGGTACCATTCTTCCGCGGCATCTCTGTGGATTTGAACTTCACGGCTGCCCTGGCGATCATCTCGGTTGTGATGATCCAGGTGGTCGGTGTTCGAGCGCAGGGTGCAGCGTACTTCAGCAAGTTTTTCAATACGCGCCGTATGTTCAAGGTGCCGTTCTTCGGTGCCATGGACTTTCTGGTGGGCCTGCTGGAGCTGATCTCGGAAATCTCGAAGATCCTCTCGTTTGCCTTCCGTCTGTTCGGGAATATGTTCGCAGGGATCGTGCTGGTCGCGATCGTTGCGGGTCTGTTAGGCCGGTTCTCCATTCTGCCGGCCATGGTAATGATGTTCGAACTGTTCGTCGGTGTCATTCAAGCATTCGTGTTCGGGATGTTAACCATGGTATTTATGGCACAGGCCACCCAGGGTCACGGCGAAGAACACGCAGAAGCTCACTAACAAAAACAAACAGGATAAACCTAAGGAGGCTTTAAACATGGAAGGAAACATTTTGGATGCGATGCGCTACGTGGGCGCAGGCTTGG
>JANMSY010000091.1:0-3167 GCA_031389865.1 Anaerolineales bacterium
ACATGGGTACATTCCGTCAAAGAATTCGTCAATCAATTGAAAATGAAACTCTTCAAACAGCATTAGATAATAATGCTGAACGCCGACTCAAAGGGCGGGCGCTGGCCTTCGAATCCATTCCAGATTTGCGCGCCAGACGCAAGCGCGCACGCGCCATCCGCGCAGATGTCATTGAGAATCTTGAAGCGTACCTTGCACAATTCATGGCGAAGAACGAAGAGAACGGCGTCATCGTCCACTGTGCGAAAGATGCAGCAGAGGCGATTCAGATCACCCTGAACATCGTAAACGATGTACCACCAAGAACACAAAGGAACACCCTGGCGTCCTTTATGAAGCCTGGTGACCGTAGTGGTGAAAAAGTATTGATCGCCAAGTCCAAAAGCATGGTCTCGGAGGAGATCAACCTCAACCATGCGCTCGAAGCCGAGGGCATTCGCGTCGTCGAAACAGATCTGGGCGAATACATTGTGCAACTGCGCCATGAACGGCCCAGTCACATCATTACACCCGCCGCGCACCTGCGCAAGGAACAGGTTGCACAACTCTTTCATGAAAAGCTGGGCATCCCCTACACAACAGACATTCCCACGCTGACGGCCACCGCACGCAGCGTTTTGCGTGAAGTTTTTCTCAGCGCGGATATCGGCCTGAGTGGGGTCAACTTCGGTGTGGTAGAAACGGGCGCACTCTGTATCATTACGAACGAAGGTAATGGACGAATGGTCACTACAATTCCCAAAGTGCATATAGCGCTGATGGGAATGGAACGTATCGTCCCGGACCTCGATGACCTCACATTGCTGCTGTCTCTGCTGCCGCGCTCCGCAACGGGACAAAAGTTAACTGTGTACAGCCAGCTGCTTCAAAAGCCACTTGATGGTCAAACGCGTCATCTCATCATCCTCGATAACGGGCGCATGCGCCTGCGAAACTCTCCGCTAAAAGAATCGCTCTATTGCATCCGCTGTGGTGCGTGCCTCAACGCCTGTCCCGTATTTCGGGAACTCAGCGGCCATGCCTACATCGGTAGTGACAATTCCATAGCGCCATATCCTGGACCCATTGGCTCGGTCATCTCGCCAGGATTGCTGGGCGAAAACTTTGTGCAGCTCGCTCAGGCTTCATCACTCTGTGGCGCATGCAGGGAAGTTTGTCCTGTGGATATTGATCTGCCAAAGATGTTGACCCGTGTTCGTGCAGGCATGTCCCCCTCCCTAATTAAGAAAAAGGGTAGGCGTGAGGCAGGAGCCGGCCTCTCTTTCAGAGCAAAATTCATCTTGCGGATATACGGTCGCGTCGCGCGCAGCCCGGGCCTGTTCACCGTTTCACAAAAATTCGCGGCACTGGGAAGTTTCATCTTCGCACCACGCTCTCCATGGTTGCGGCTCCCTGCGCTGACAGGCTGGGGCTACAGCAAGGACTTTCCGCGCTTCACAGGGAAAACATTTCGGGAGAGGTTTCGCCACGCAGCCACGCAGGGCACTGAAACCCTTAAGAAGAAAAAGGAAGACTCATCGCAAGTCGTTCCAATCCCTCAGCGCGACATAGATCTTGTGGAACAGTTTACACATGAATTAACCGTGCTCGGCGGACAAGTGCATCAAACAAATCATGCCACGCAAGAGATCATTGAATTCTTGAAATCACGCGGCATCGACAAAATCCATCTCGAACCGAACACATTGGACGAATCGCTTTTACAGGATGCTGGCATTGACTTCACACACGAGCCTGACCCTGCGATCCTGGCCGGGGTGACAAAGGCTATTTGTGGACTGGCAGACACGGGGTCCGTGTTGCAGGTGGACGGAAAGGGTAGTCCATTACACGCATCCCTGCTGCCAGAAATCCATATCACGGTGTTAAATCGATCTGACCTCCTGCCTTCATTGCCAGATGCCATGGAGCTGGTCAAAGATAAACGGGCGGCAGTCTTCATCACGGGTCCTTCGCGCACCGCAGACATTGAAATGACTCTGACGATTGGCGTCCACGGACCCAGGGAAATCGTGGTCTTTCTGAGGGAATGATAAAATTCTCGTGATGGAACATCGAATGAAATTTATTCAGGCACAAAAGCGGCTTGCTATTTATTTATTGTTCTTATCGTTGGCCGGCATGGCGCTGGTTTTGTTGGTCACCCATAAATTCGGCCCCGGGATTTCCACAGATGGAGCCAGGTATTTATCGACTGCACAAAATTTGATCGAGGGCCGCGGCTTTTACGATTACCTGAACAGTCCCTTGACCCAATTTCCACCTCTCTATTCAGTCATCATTGCAGGCATCAGCTTGATCACCGAGATTGACGTCTTTATAGTTGCACAATATCTCAACATCCTAACCTTTGGGCTGGTGATCTGGCTGGCAGGATATTATTTTTACAGGACCTTTCCAAACGAACCCTTGTTTTCCTATTTTGGAAGCGCTGTCTTTGCAACATCTCTCTCGCTTATCATTATGGCTTCGAATATCCTATCGGATCTATTATTCCTTGCCTTTACGCTTGGATTTCTGATCGTAGCAACGGATATCCTTGAAACAGGTGCAACGAAAAATATTGTTCTGCTCGGGTTGATTGCCGGGCTTTCTCCGTTTCAAAGATACGCCGGGCTTGCATTGGTTTTTACAGGGGTATTCCTGCTGCTTTTTTTCTTCAGAAAGAACCTTCTCAAGGGTATTTTGCTGGCCGGGGGATTTGGCCTGCTCACGGCTCTCCCCATTCTGCTATGGGTGATATTCCACAACTACCTACGAACAGGAATCCTATTTGGTGTACGCATGCCTCCTGTCTATTTGGGGAACCTGCAAGTCACCATGGAAAAGGCAGTTCATTGGTTCCTGCCGCTCACGGTGACCAGCATCATCCCCTTGTGGGCAATTGTCATCGTGGGCCTGCTCCTTGTGGTCACAGGCAACCGCCTCGTTGATTGGAGACGCTGGATCAATACGCTCCTTACCCCTCATTTTCTTCCGAGTCTTGTCTTTTTCATTCTGTATCTTTGTGTGCTGGTGTTCAACGTGAGTTATTTTGAGGTGAGATATCTTTATATGGATCGTATCCATATTGTGATCCTGCCTGCGCTCCTGGCATTGATCTTTGTGACCATACGAGGGTTGACACCAGTTTATTTGCGCAGCATTTCCACCCGAAAATTGGAGAT
>JANMSY010000098.1:0-14944 GCA_031389865.1 Anaerolineales bacterium
CGCGCTGGTTCGTCTACTTTTACCTTTTGCTCACCTTTTTATATTTGATAGGATTACTGGCAGCCCTGATCCAGCCCGAACAGACCACGACCATCAGTTCGCTTCTGTTGATCCCCAACTTGATCGGCTTAATTTTGCTGGTCGTGTTCCGCTGGAAAGGCGACAGGGAAGCTTTTGCGCGTACCGGCCGGAGGCAAATGGCACGTTTGTCTGGTCTACGGGGTAGGGCTGGTCGCCTTTTACGGACTCCAGACCTTCCTCAACTATGTTTTCAAGCTGGGTCAGGTGGTTGACCTACAAGCGGCCTTCCCTCAAATGGCGGCCGCCAACCTGCCTGCTTCGGCGCTCATGCCGATAATGGCACTCAACACGGTGATCATTGGTCCGTTCCTGGGGCTGATCATTGTCTTTGGCGATGAACCCACGGGTGCGCTAAATTCCAAAGCTGCCTGTGAAATTATGGGGATGTTGGCAGATATCAACCAGTCTGGAACAACGATCCTTTTAGTAACACATGATGTGAAAGTTGCAGCCAAAACCGAGCGCGTTTTATTTGTGCTGGATGGGACCCTGGTTGCCGAACAACGACTTGGAAAATACTGCAAAGAAAATAATGAGATTAAAGAAAGAGAGGAAAATCTTTCCAGGTGGTTGTTACAAATGGGTTTATAAGCAGGAAAAGTCCACGCGATAGAACCAAATGATGAGATGAGTATTTCCGTCATTGATGGAATGACAAAGTCCACGAACCTGCCGGCAAGATCAGTAGTTGGATACTCGAATCTTGATAGTAAGAAAACAGATCCCTAACAGAGTTCATAAAATAGATATTTTGAAAGGATCGAAAATGCGGTTCACTTTTTATGATGACAATAATTTACAAACGCATCCACGAGAGATGAAAGGTTGGCAAGAATCTCCGGCACCAGGCAAAAAGCGAGTCCAATATTATGGCTTGGTTGTGTCTTGTCTTGGAATGTTACTGGTCAGCAGCTTGCTCAACGGAGAAATTGTGCCCCGTGTTTTTTTGCCGACGCTGCTAATTCTGCTACTTACTATGCCAATGCACGAATTAATCCACATTCCTCTAAAGGCAGTGGGAGTTGAATCTTAGTGAGGTAACAGGGTTTTTACCGCTTCGAAAAAATCCTGGGCTGTATTGACTGCCTTTCGTGCGTCATCCAGGACAACATGCAATGACACTCCATAATCCCCTACACTTCGAAGCTCAAAAAGCCAGTTCAAGTTCCTTCCCTGTTCTTTACTGAGTTTTCCGTTTTTCACAAAATGCTGGTGAACCAAAGCAATCACCCCACTGTGCTTACTTGTGTCAAGCCCTTCATTCAACAGGAGAGCGCTGGCAGCGTAAAAAGCAGCGTAATAGGCTCGGGAAGCAGACACATCATAATAGCCTTTATCCAACAATTCTCTGGCGACCTGCATGTTGGTGTCAGCGCGTTCCAGATTGGATGAAATCTCATCTTCATAATCACCCATTACACAACCACTCCTTCGCGCCGGGCGTTACGATAAAGGGAGATGCTCCCCACCTCATAGTCGCTTGCCAGGGTTGGTTTGGCTGAAATGAGTTGTTCCGATTCCAACTGGATAGGGTAGAGCACATCCACGATTTGGCGCAATTCGGCAAAATAATCGAAAGGAGGAGAGAGAAGGATAAGCAGGTCGATATCGCTTTCCGGACCAGCTTCCCCACGTGCCATTGATCCGTAAAGAATGATACCTTTCAGCCGCGAGCCATAGGATTGGGATAGAGCCTCTTTGCACTTTTGGATAACTGAATTGGCAATTTTCTCTTCCATAATGTTAATTATACAATACTTCAACGTAGATCACAGATCACCAAGAGCAGGTACCATAATTGCTCCCTAGCCCTGTTCACCTCAATTCCAGCCACGAAACTTTATATCCCCCACCTCCGCCGAAAGCGGTACTCCGGTCCGTACCCGCTTACCTTTAGTCCAGGATCTCTATATAATCCAAATTGATGGATTCTCCGCTTTCATGGATGATCCGCACAAAATGATCGCCCGAAGAGAGTAGAGGGGAACGCCACACCAGGTCGAAGGCTTGCTCGTGGAAGCTATAGGGCTGATCGTCAATGAGTACCGTCACCGTCCCGAAATTCTTCCCGCGCTGATAGCCCAAACGGAATCCTTCCCCTGTAAAACGGAAGGATGCTTCATTCCCGATGGCAGCCGAGGCGTGCAGGGTGCCTTTGTACGCGTTCGCAGTTCCCGGATTCTTCAAAGCAGTCCAGTACAAACCATAATTAATATTGGGATTCGTATCATCATATTTTCCGGCGGGGAGCAGCTGAAATTGGGCTGGTGTATATGTAGCGGAAAGAGTCGGCAGGCTTTCCGCAGTCGAGGTGCTTGTGGAAGGAAGTGTTTCAGCAGGAGGTCCGGGGTACGCAACGGGAGGGGTCCCAGTGGCGGTGGGCGGAGCCTCGTCCTCGGTAGGGGCTGCCGAAGGAGCAGGAGGAGGCGTCCACGTCTCGAGGGAGCGAACGCTGGATGGAGTCGCTGTCGAAGGCATGAATGACCTGCCGAGATCGCTCGTCAAAAAGATCCATCCCATTCCAAGAATGATTCCGAGGATCGAAACGACGCCAACTGCAATAGGGATCAAAAGTGCACGGTCAAACGAGGGGCGAGGCTGCATACGTGACAAAGTCCTGCCGCGATTGTACTCGCATTCGTTCCATTACAGAGTGCCGCACGCCTCTGGCCTATTTGAACCTGAACATCGAGGGGTTTTGTCTTTTGACCTGGAGCGCTTAAGCTGTTATTTTTAGCTCAAAATTCGTAACTTTTGTCATGTGTATTTCAGGCCCAAAATGGATATGATTAGTAAAATTTTTATTTTTTCATGTATGGTTTGCATTCCATAAGGAGCAGGCATGGCGGTCTTATCCACGAAACCTACAACTGCGTGGGCAGAAGTTGACGAAAATGGTCGGCTCATTCTGCCGCCCGAGGTGGCGCGGCAATATGGTTTGCGTCCCGGTTCAAAGGTACGCCTCGATGAGGATCATAACTTTGTCCGCATGCATCGTCCGGTAACTCAGCTTACCAAGATCTACATCGAACCCACGGTCGCCTGCAACCTGGATTGCATCACCTGCTTTCGCAATGCCTGGGATCAACCCATCGGTCGGATGAGTGATGAGACCTTCGAACGCTTCTTCGCCGGACTACAGCAACTGTCCCCGATACCAGACGTTTACTTTGGCGGGATCGGAGAACCGTTATTTCATCCGAAGACAATCACATGGATCAGGCGTGTCAAGCAACTCGGCATGAAAGTGGAGTTGATCACCAATGGCACCATCCTCAATGAAAAGATCGCCCGCCAATTAATTGACGCAGGGCTCGACGTTCTTTGGGTCTCTTTGGACGGCGCTACTCCGGAAAGTTATAACGACGTGCGCCTGGGCGCTGAACTCCCCGTTGTGCTCGAAAACTTAAGAAGGCTTTTCAAAATGCGCAAAGGTGGCCACTTCCCCGTCCCTGAGATTGGTGTGGCGTTTGTGGCAATGAAACGCAACATTGCAGATCTTCCGAAGATCATCAAGCTGGGACACTCCTTTGGTGCAAGATATTACTCGGTCAGCAACGTCCAGCCTGCCACTGCGGAAATGCAGGAGGATCGTCTGTACACGCGCACGATGCGAAATATTGCCTACATGCCCTCTCCGGTATTGCCAAAACTCAGCCTGCCCAAAATGGACTTCAATGAGGAAACACAATCCGCGCTCACAGAGGCCTTCAACAGCGGATGCAATGTCAGTTATGCTGGCAACAATTGGGGCGGGGCAAATGATGTGTGCAACTTTGTCGAAAGCGGCACCATGTCTGTGGCATGGACAGGTGATGTGAGTCCGTGCTGGCCGCTGATGCACACGCACATGAGTTACTTGCATGAAAAGCCGCGCCTCTCCAAAAAGCATGTCATTGGCAATGTCAAAGATCGTTCGTTGGAAGAGATCTGGCTCGATAGCGATTATGTTGCCTATCGCGAGCGCTTACACAACTTTGCCTTCGCCCCATGCACTTTTTGCGGCGGCTGCGATCTTTCAGAGGAAAATGTGGAAGACTGCATGGGGAATACGACCTTCCCCGTTTGCGGCGGATGTCTCTGGGCTCAGGGGATCATTCAATGCCCATGATCCGCTTCTACGCCAACATGCGGACTCTCGCCAATCAGCCATCCATCAAGCTTGACTCCGCCTCCTTTCCGACGCTTCGGGCTGTTCTCGTTGAATTGAGCCGACTCTTCCCTGAAATGGATTCTCACCTGTTCGATGAACAGGGCAACCTGCGACAGGAGCTGCCAGTGTTTGTAAACGGAAGAAATCCACGCTTGCAGTCCGCTGGACTTGACAGTATCCCTGGCGACGAAGATATTATCAGTATGTTTTCGCCGATCGCAAGCGGACGTATAAATGTGGAGGTTCTGCGAGATTAAGTAGGATCGCTTTTGGTACGATGCGTCTTCACGAAGGAGGAACAGGATGAAGGTCAAGTTTTTTGCAGTATTGCGCGAGATCGTCGGCGGCAGAGTAGTGGACATCCCACTGGAGGCCGGGGTCAGCGCACAGGAATTGTTTGATAAGATGGTCGAGTTGTATCCTGCCTTGCGCAAAGAGTTACTGGATGATGCAGGCAATTTGCATGGTCATGTTCATTTCTTTATCAACGGGCGCGACATCCAATTCCACGATGAAGCCTGGGATAAGCGCATCCTGCCAGACGACGTAGTCACTGTCTTCCCCGCGATTGGCGGCGGATGATCCAACAGAAAATGAAAAGAGACAGTCTACTTTGGTGACTGTCTCTTTTTTTTTATTGACTCGATTGGAGTTTAGATAATCTCCAACTCTTTCAACTTGGATTCAGGTACAACGCCATTCACCCAGCCGCGCTTGTCATAATATTCCACGAGCATATCGTCCAGCTCGCAGACATGACCCAAACTCCCACCCCGGGTGGAGGGTTCCTTGGTAAAGCGGTCGGGCAGCGTGTCACTGCCTTCGCGGAAACCGTTCAGATTGTTATAGTGACGTTCAAGGTTATAGACGCGTTCACCCACTTTGAGCAGGTGCGCCGCACTGGATTCGACCCCGGTCATGGCTTCGTATTGCGCCGCGAACGAGTCCATGGACTCTGCAAACGTTGCGAATTTGCAGAAGTCCAGGCAGTCGGTTACTGTATGGACGTTCTGGAAGATCATCGTGAGCTCGCCCTTGCCCTTCCACTCGAGCGGGTCGGTGACAGTTGAAGGACCAAGCACATTTCCAACAACTTCTGCTGCCGGTGTGTAACCGCGCAGGTGACATGCACCACGATTGCTGGTTGCATAACCGATGCCCATGCCTTTGATACCACGTGGATCGTAGGCAGGTATGCCTTGCCCCTTGACTGTCATCGCCAGTTCGGGATGACCGAAGTGAGCAGCAGTCGCGTTTGCACCTTCAGCCATTACATTGCCGATGCCTTCACGGCGGGCAATCATCGCGGCCAGTTCGACCATCCGATCGGCATCACCCCAGGCAAGTTTGCCATCGCCATTGGTGTAACCTCTTTCGGATGCTTCCATATAAACGGATATCGGGTGACCAATTTCGATGGCGTCCATACCGAAGTCGTTGCACATGTCGATCATCTTCGCCACCACGCGGATATCGTCGTTGCCACAGTTCGCGCCCACAGACCAGGCCGGCTCGTATTCGACAGATTCCATGCGCAAGCCTTTGTACGGGCCGTCCCTGACTTCCACTTCCTTCTTGCAAGCTACCGGGCATGCGTGGCAGGTGGGGTTGCTCACCAAAACGTTATCATTGACGTATTCACCGCTGATCTTTTCAGCCTGTTCTCCAAATGTTGTGAACTGACTGTTCATGGATGGCAAACCACCGATCACATTTGTCATATTCATCAACACGTTTGTGCCATAAACAGAGAGACCACCCTTGCGAGGAGAAGTGACCACGCGCTCGTCCATGATCTCGGCCAGTGCCTTGCTATGAGCCAGCTTCCATTTATCACGGTCGGGTGCTTTCACAATTTTCTTGGGGGCTTTGATTACTACAGCTTTGAGATTCTTGCTTCCGCCTACACAACCTGTACCGCCGCGCCCACTGGCGCGATCATCCTCATTGATCCAGCATGCGTATTTCACCAGGTTTTCACCTGCAGGGCCGATCGTGATAACCGTCAAATCCTTCTCACCGTATTTCTCTTCGAAGAACTTGATTGTGGCATGGACACCCTTACCCCAGACTTCTGAAGCATCCAGCAGTTCCAACTGATCATCATGGATATAAGCATACACAGGCTTCTCTGCCTTACCTTTGAAAACCAAACCATCAAAGCCAGCCCAGCGCAAACGAGCTGCTGACCATCCCCCATGATGACTGTCAGTCACAGTCCCTGTCAAAGGCGATTTGGTAACAATTGCCATGCGGCCGCTCATATTGGCTTCGGATCCGGTCATGGGACCATTCATGAAACATAAAATGTTGTCCGGTGACAACGCGTCCACGTGCGGACCATTATCAAAGACAAACTTTACCCCCACACCGCGTGCACCAATGTATTTGAGCTTGGTTTCTTCAGGAATGGGCTTGAAGTCCATTTCGCCCGTCGTCAGATCGATCCAAGCCACCTTATCAGCGTAGCCTCCGAGTGCCATAATGCCTCCTGTCTTGTTTGGTTGATGAATATGGAATTGCGGCTTTCGATATTATGAACAGAATAGCATTTTCGAAAATCAAAGTCAAGAAATAAACTTCTTTCTGTCAAAATGAGGATATTTGTCACATTCCAGTACTGACATGATACACGCCAGTACGTGGAAATAAATTCCGCTGCGTATGGCCCGCAAGAGAAAAATGGAGTGATACACATTCGGCTGAAAGATGGCCCCGAAATTCCTTCGCACCTCCGACCTGGCCCGCGCTGTGGGGATTCACCCGAACACCGTCCGCCTGTATGTGGACTGGGGGCTGGTCCCGCCTGTCGAACGAAGTCCATCGGGATATCGGCTCTTCACCCAACGCCACCTCGATTGCCTGCGATTGGCGCGCATGATCTACGCCGCCCCATATCCGGGCAGGGGGTTTCGCGCATCGGGCAACGAGATTATCCACTCTGCCGTTGTGGATGACTGGCAGGGCGCGTTGGACAACGCGTATGAACATCTGGCATCGGTAACGGCTGAACTGAAACAGGCAGATACTGCTGCGAACCTGCTCGAGCACTGGGCGCAAAACATGACAGATGACTCCGACGAAGAACCTCTTGCTATTGGGGAAGTATCAAAACTCGTAGGCGTCAGCCTCGATGTCATTCGTAACTCTGAGCGAAATGGGCTGATCACTGTGCCACGCAACCCATACAACAACTATCGTCTCTTCGGAAAAAAGGAGATCGAGCGCCTGCAGGTCATCCACATGTTGAGTAAAGCCGGGTACAGCCATATGGCGACTCTGCGGATGTTCCTTCAACTGGACAAGGGCAACACACGCGGCCTGAAAAAGGTACTCGATACCCCGCGCCCGGATGAAGATAATTTTCACTGCCGCCGACCACTGGCTGACCACCCTGTGTGAACAGGAAAAACTGGCGAAGCATGTGACTCGATTGATTAAAGAAATAATTGCCAAAGGTGATATGTCACCCTGAGGAAGCGCTCGTTGCGACCGAAGGGTCTCGTATTTTGGGCATGGAGACCCTTCGCTGTCATCCAGGGTGACATCACCAGTGAACAAACCCTCCATTGGCACACCAGGGTTATATAATGGATATAAAACACCGTGTCGTCTACATCTATTTGGAGAGTTCATGAATCCCACGATCACCATTCGCAACGCCCGCCTGCATAACCTCAAAAACGTCACCCTTGAAATTCCCAAGAACCAACTCGTCGTCATCACGGGGTTATCGGGTTCAGGAAAATCAACCCTCGCTTTTGACATCCTGCACAAGGAAGGTCAGCGCCAGTACATGGAATCGCTCGGCATGGTCACATGGGGCCTGAGCAAACCACCTGTAGACTCCATTGTCGGCTTGTCCCCCTCCATTAGCGTGGACCAACATCTGACGAATCACAGTCCCCGCTCGACGGTGGGTACCGCCACCGAAGTCTTCACCTACCTGAGAATCTTATACGCCCGCCTCGGCCATCGTCCCTGTCCCAAATGCGGAAAGGATGTCCCGCCATCCACCTATGAATCCTCTGACGATAACTACCAGGATGAGTCTGATGAAAGCCCCGATGGAACATATCCCTGCCCACACTGTGGCGCGCAAGTGCCAGAGATGGGCATGGCCAACTTTTCGTTCAACAAACCTGCTGGCGCCTGTCCCACCTGCACAGGTCTGGGTGTGGTGCGCCAGCCTATCGTCAGCCAGCTGATTGACGAGAGCAAAAGTATCCCCGAAAACGCCGTGGAGGGTTGGATCGAATTCCACGTCAACCATTACAGCCAGATCTTGAAAAATACGGGCAAGTATTTCGGCTTTGAGTTTGACCCGTCCAAAGCCATTCAGGACTACACGCCCGTCCAGCGCGACCTGCTGCTGTACGGAACGGAAAGTCCACAGTTCCGCCGCCACTTTCCAAACATCAAGCCTCCCACCACCAACGCGCAGGGACGGTTTGAAGGCGTAATCACCAACCTGCAGCGCCGCTATGACGAGCACGCCACGAACCCGGCCTACCTCGATAAATTGGATCGCCTGTTCACCATCCAGCCCTGTATCGACTGTGAAGGCACGCGCCTTCGTCCCGAAAGCCGCGTGGTGACGGTGGCAGGTGAGTCCATTGTCACCGTCTCACAATTTCCGCTCAACGATCTCGATACCTGGCTCAAGACTCTGCCACCACATTTCACATCTGAAGAAATGCTGCTTGCCCGTCCCATTTTGGATGATCTGTACGAACGCGTCGGACGCCTGCTCGAAGTGGGTGTCGGCTACTTAAGTCTCGAACGTTCCTCGCCAACTCTCTCTGCGGGCGAAGCCCAACGTCTACGACTCGCGGCCCTGCTGGGGTCCGGTTTAACCGGGGTGTTATACGTCCTCGATGAGCCGACGATCGGTCTGCATCCACGCGATACGCAGCGCCTCATCAACGTTCTGCGCCGCCTGCGCGATTTGGACAACACAGTGCTGGTCGTGGAGCACGACCTTGAACTCATCAAAGCCGCCAATTACCTGGTGGATATAGGACCTGGGGCGGGCAAACAGGGTGGCCAAATTGTTGCCGCAGGCACGCCTGCCGAAGTTGCGCAAACAAAAGGCTCGCTGACCGGCGCGTTCCTGGCCGAGACAATGAGTGTGCCAATTCCCGAACAACGGCGCACACCAGGCCACAAAGCATTGACCATCCACGGCGCGCGCCAGTTCAACCTGAAAAACCTGACCGTGCAGATTCCGCTCGGCTTGCTGGTGGCAGTCACCGGCGTCTCTGGTTCGGGCAAATCATCACTGATCTTCGACGTTCTCGACCTTGCTGCCCATCAACATCTGAATGGCACGACGGGAATTCCAGGCGAGCACGACGCGATCACAGGCTGGGAACACATCGATAAGGTCATTACAATTGACCAGCAACACCTCGGGCGCATCCCGCGCTCGAACGCTGCGACGTACTCCGACACATTCACGCCCCTGCGCGAGGCCTTTGCGGCTACGCCTGAAGCCAAAAAGAATAAAGTGACAGCACGACATTTTTCGTTCAACGTCCCGGGCGGGCGCTGTGAACGCTGCGAAGGCGCGGGCATGCTGACGGTAAAAATGCATTTCCTGCCCGAAGTCGAAGTGCGTTGTCCCGCCTGTCACGGACGCCGCTTCAAACGCGAGACGCTCGCGGTCAAATATCGCGGCTACGATATTTCGCAGGTCTTGAACATGACCGTAGAGGAAGCGCTGAATTTATTTGCCGATGTCCCCGCCGCTGCCTCACGCTTGAAAATCATGTCAGATGTTGGCCTAGGCTATCTGCAACTGGGTCAGCCGGCTACAACACTCTCTGGCGGAGAAGCGCAGCGTGTAAAACTCGCCAGGGAACTCGGACGACGCTCTACAGGCCGCACGCTCTATCTGCTCGACGAACCAACCACGGGCCTGCACCCGGCCGATACCGCCCGCCTGTTGCTTGTCCTCCAGCGTTTAGTGGACGCGGGTAATAGCGTCATCGTTGTCGAACACAACCTTGATCTGGTCAAAGCTGCCGACTGGGTCATTGACCTCGGCCCTGAGGGCGGCGCCGCAGGCGGTCAGCTCCTTGCAGAAGGTACACCCGAAGATGTGGCGCGGGCTAAAGAGTCGTACACGGGCCAGTGTTTGAAGGAAATGCTCGAACTCCAATGAAACGGGCGCGGCAGGGAACCGCCGCCCCCGTATTTTCGTCTTGCCCGATTTATGGGGTTTTTGTTTGATATACTCCCCCAAATGTCCACCGCCGCATCCATACTCAAAGAGACCTTCGGTTATGACACCTTTCGCCCGCTTCAACGCGAAGTGATCGAAAACGTGCTGGCTTGCCGCGACACGCTTGCCGTCATGCCCACAGGCGGAGGCAAATCTCTCTGCTATCAGATCCCGTCCCTTCTTCTTGATGGTCTGACCGTGGTCGTTTCGCCGCTTATTTCCTTGATGAAAGATCAGGTGGAGCAGCTGCGCGCCTACGGTGTACCTGCACTCTTCCTCAACAGTTCGCTTTCGCCGCAGGAATATCAGGAGAATATGGAGTATGTGAAGCGGGGCGAAGTGAAACTGCTGTACGTCGCTCCTGAGACCCTTCTCAGCCCGCGCATTCTCCTGCTTCTTGCCTCACTGGAGGTTGCCTGCCTGACCATCGACGAAGCCCACTGCATCTCAGAATGGGGACATGACTTTCGCCCAGAGTACCGTCAAATTGTTGAGGTGCGGCAGCGTTTTCCAAAAGCAGTCTGCCTTGCGCTGACCGCCACCGCTACTTCACGCGTCAGGCAGGATATTCGAAGCAGCCTCAAGTTCACGACTACCAATGAATTCGTTGCCAGTTTCGATCGCGAGAATTTGTATATGCAGGTCCTTCGCAAAAGTGACCCCATTAGGCAGACGGTTCAACTGCTCGAACGCTACAAGGACCAATCTGGCATCATCTACTGCTTCTCGCGCAAACAAGTGGATGAGGTCGCGGCTTATCTCATGCAACACGGTTACTCCGCACTGCCCTATCACGCCGGGCTTGAAGATGCGGAGCGACGCAGAAACCAGGAATCCTTCATCCGCGATGACACGCAGATCATTGTCGCCACGATCGCGTTCGGCATGGGCATCAATAAACCCAACGTGCGATTCGTCATTCACTTCGATCTGCCAAAAAGCATCGAGGGCTACTATCAGGAGATCGGCCGCGCCGGGCGCGATGGCCTGCCCGCCCACTGCACCCTGCTCTACAGCTATTCAGACGTTGCCAAGCTGAACTATTTCATCGACAAAAAGGGAGGGGAGGAGAAGCGTGTCGCCATCCAACATTTGAATGCCATCGTGAGCTACGCGGAAGACGAAATGACCTGCCGCCGCAGACCCCTGCTCAACTATTTCGGCGAATCCTACGCCGCCGAGAACTGCTCCAACTGCGACAACTGCAACTCCACTCCAACCGCGCTGGCTGACATCACGATCTTCGCACAAAAATTCCTCTCCTGCGTCAAACGCGCCGATGAAAAATTCGGTGCGGGTCACATTACCGATATTTTGCTGGGCTCGAAAAATGAAAAGGTTCTGCGCTGGGAACATGAAAAACTGTCCACATATGGGATCGGCACAGAATTAACGAAGAAACAGTGGATGCATCTGGCGCGCCAACTGGTGCAGATGGGTTATCTGAGTCAGGAAGGCGAATTCCACACGTTACACCTCACCACGCATGCATTGGATGCGCTCAAGAATCGCAAAAAGATCATGGGGGTGGTCCAGGAAGCAACGGAACGGGCGAGGAAAAGTGGAAAGGGGAAGGTCGAACTCGAATACAACAATGCCCTGTTCGCCATCCTGCGTCAGAAGCGCAAGGAAATGGCGGATGAAGCCGGTGTTCCGCCGTATGTCATCTTTTCGGATAGAACGCTCACGGAAATGGCCGCGTATTATCCGCAGTCAGCGGAAAGCCTGCTGAACATCTCAGGCGTGGGGCAGGTCAAGGCGCGTCAATATGGCGAAGCGTTTTTGGAAGTCATCCAAACCTATTGTGAAAAGCATGGGCTAAAGGAAAAGCAAAAAGAAACCATACGCGACAAAAGCGATTCCAACCGAAGATACTTTATCGTCGGCGAAGCGTACAACGCGGGAGAGACAGTTCAAAGCTTGATGAAACGGTATCAGGTGTCGGTCGGCACGATCGTTGATCATTTAACGAGATATACGTCAGCGGGGAACAGCCTGCGAAACAGTGACGAGCTGCAATCGCTGACATCCGCAACCGAAGAACAAAAACGGGCCGCTTTCACCGCGTTCGATGAACTCAGCCCTACTATGCTGAAACCCATTTACGACAGACTGGATGGGACAGTAGGCTATGACGAATTAAAGGTTTTACGCATACTGTACATGGCATCTCTTAAGGGTTGAACCCAGCCCGAATCATTGCAGTCCTTTTGTTCCTGTTCCACCGCCTTATTTTCAGGGTATCATCGGGGGAATTCCGCCGTCTTTCAAGTTCAAACAGTCGTATCTAAAAATCCAATGTGTCTCAAACACAGCCAATGGAAACTGAATTAGAAAACATTCACAGGTACCTTTGCATTTATTTGAAAGAAGTCCGAAAAAGGTGTTATAGAAAAGACCTGATGATGTCGTCTGAAAAGCTAGGATACTACAGAGTTTCGTGATGCTATCTCCTGGATTACCGATAAGCAGTATCAAAATTCGCGTCCCCTTTCGAAGACGCGAATTGATCACCAGAACGCGTCTGATAGAAGCGCTCTACGATCAGCTCGAAAAGCGGTTACTTATATTGGTGGCGCCAGCCGGGTACGGAAAAACTTCGCTGCTGGTGGATTTTGCCCAACAGTGCGAAATGCCCGTCTGCTGGCTGTCGCTGCATGAACTGGACCGGGAGCCGCAACGGTTCCTGCGGTATGTGATTGCCTCCCTCACTGAAAAATTCCCCAATTTTGGACAGGATTCTCTTGCAGCCCTTGAAAGTATGACATCCTTTGAACAGGATGAAGAGAGGCTGCTGATCACGATCACCAACGAGATCAATGCGCTGATCAATGAACACTTCGTCCTGATCCTCGATGATTATCATCTGGTGGCACATGTTCCATTTATTGGCCATGTGATCAGTCGGTTGACCCAACTGACCGGCGAAAATGTTCATTTCATACTCGCAACACGCAATCTGCCTGATCTGCCGGATGCGCCGTTGATGATCGCGCGTAATCAAATTGGTGGCTTAAGCTTCGAGGAACTCTCCTTTCATCCGGAGGAGATCCAGCAGCTCTTTCAACAGAACAACGGGATCCTGCTTGACCAGCAGGATGCGAAGACTATTGTGGATCAGACCGAAGGATGGATTGCAGCCATCCACCTGACGAACGGACTTCCTGGCACGCTTCCACAAATGCACCCCCTTGAATCCACTCGTGAGCTGTTCGACTTTTTTTCGCAGGAAATCCTATTGCGCCAGCCAGAACAGGTACGCCGCTTCATGTTGATGACGTCTGTATTTGACACGTTCGATATTGCCCTGTGCCAGCGAGTGCTTGAACCGTTGATGGAAGGAGAAGTCTTTGATTGGGCAGTGCTCTTTCAAACGGTGCAAAGCGGGAGTCTATTCAGCGTCCCTCTGGATAACGAGGGCCATTGGATGCGTTATCACCACCTCTTTCAGCATTTTCTAAGGTCCAAGCTTCAATTCGAACAACCCGTCCTGGCATGGCACATTCAGCAGAATCTGGCCCATGCCTATGAGGAGCAGCAGGCCTGGGAGGAAGCATTGGAGATGTATGCCAGGCTGGATGATCATGAAAACCAGATTCGGCTGCTGATCCAGACAAGCATGACTTTTATTTTGGCGGGACGAATCTTAACCCTGGCAAACTGGCTCGATAAACTACCCCATGATGCGGTGTTTTCCCAGCCGGCACTCATCTCCCTACTCGGGGCGGTACATGCTACACGGGGCGACAACCGTCAGGCGCTTGAACTTCTTAATCTGGCGGAATCAAAACTTCGTGAAACTCAAAACGAAATTGAGTGGACTGCAACCCTGGTCCGGCGCGCTGAGGTTTGCCGGCAGATGGGAGATTACGACCGGTCCAACGACGATGTTGAACATATACTGAAAATAACCAGGGGATCGGAAATCCAGGAAATGCAATATACGTTTGCAGAGGCCCTTCGGATCAAGGGTCTGGTAATGTTTGCCCTTGGGCACATGGCCGAAGCCCTGACGTGGCTACAGGAAGCACTGAAGGTCTGCCGTTCGTTGAGCATAAAGAATAACATTCCGATTTTGGAGACAGAACTGGGAGTTGTTCATCGGCGGATGGGCCAGCCTGAAATTACTGCACAATACTATGCAAGTGCACTGAAGGCCTGGGAAAATGCAGGTAACACGGGATGGAAGGCACGTCTCCTTAACAACCTGGGCCTGCTCTATCACATGACAGGAAGGTTGGATGAGGCCTACCCGCTACTCGAAGAAGCATTAAAAACGTCTGAACGCAGTGGCTATGCAAGGATTCAGACCAATATTCTGATCAGCCTCGGCGATCTATTGACAGACCTGACAGACTACGATGCTGCATATCTTCATTATGATAAAGCCTTGACTCTGGCGACCAAGCTGGGGCACTCACACTATATCTTTTATGCATCTGTAGGTGAGGCCCGCATCCAGCGCCTGATGGGGAACCATGTAC
>JANMSY010000138.1:0-5552 GCA_031389865.1 Anaerolineales bacterium
TATAAGTTCCCTCACCCTCCACCAAAACGATGTCACACCTGCACTTGCAGTGTAGGTGCAAGTGTTGCGAGGGCGTTCTTCCCGAAGCAATCTCCACCCTGGCAGAAAAACCTGTTAAGTAGGCTTTTTCACGCAAGGGGAGATTGCTTCTCGAAGACTCGCAACGACATGAGGGAAGTTAATAATTTACGCTCCCTAAAGGGGGCTTATGCAGGCAATAATACCGCGAAAAAAGAAGAGACTGGTGAAAGCCCGCTACTGCGATTGAGCGTTTTTTGACCATCGGCTCTTACTCTTTTAAGGTCAGAGTCCACATTGGATCAGCTTAGGACAGCTTCGCCGTACGGAGTACACAACCAAAACTCCCGTTGAACGTTTTACTTCAACGGGAGCCATAATTGCATCGGAGTGAATCGTGTGATTAAGCCAAAGGCTCTGCCATTGGGACTTCGATGATAATGCTTGTACCCTCTCCCAGTTTCGAATTCACCTGTATGTTGCCACCCATCAAGTTCAGGCGTTCCTGAACGATCAATAAGCCATGCGCCGCCTGTGGATTATTCATAACGGCATCAACGTCAAAGCCTTTGCCTGATTCGCTGATCGTGATGTGGGCATTGCCATCCACCTGGTCCAGGGTCACCCTTACTTGCAATGTTCCGGCATGCTTGACGACATTAAACAGAAGCTCACGTACTGATTGGAACAGCAGGTCACTCACTTGATCATCGAGGTCGGAAAGATTCTCATTTGTGTGAAGCTCCAGCTGTAAACCATGCCGTTCCTTCATCTGAGAGCCCAGCCAGGAAATGGCTTCACTTAATCCATCTCCTCGCAGGACAACCGGGCTGAGGTCGATGCTTAAGTTTCGGGTGATTTTAATCGCTTCGCCCAGCCAGCTTTGAAGTTGGGTAAGAGTCACCTGCATCTCTGAGAGATTGTCGTTAGCCTCTCCACTTGCTGCGTTTCCCAGGAACGACAGTTGTGCCTTAACCGCAAACAGGCGCTGCTGAAGGTCATCGTGCAGGATCTGCGAGATGCGACGCCGCTCCTCCTGCTCTGCCCTGGCCAGCTCAGATGCGAGCGAGCGGATCTTTTCCTCGGCCGCCATGCGTTCAGTCATGTCTGTCGCGATCACTGCAACCCCGATCACATCATCTGCCACGAGTTGATAAACAGAAAGCTGTACAGGCACGCACTTGCCCTGGGTGGCCAGCAGGCAGAATTCCCCACGCAGGCCGCTCAGCCCGGCTTCCTTGAAGATCGCTTCAAATGCAGCCCGCTCATCTGGCCGGATCAAATCCTGGAAGCGAACGCCGATCAGCTTTTCAGGATCAGTCTGGATCATCTCACCAAAGCGCGGGTTGCTGTAAAAGATCGTTCCATCCGGGATCAACGTCAGCGCGCCTTCGTTCATCGACTCGACCATCATGCGGTATGGGAAATCCGCGTTGCTGAGCGTTACCACCTGCTCGCCATTCGCGCGTGTCACAACAAAGGCATCCACCATATATTCGTGGATTGCGCGCAGGGTTTCCTCTGTCTCTTCAAGACGGTTTTTCAGGAGCGCCGCTTCATTCAAAGGCTCTTGCTGGGCTCGTTTTCTATTTGGCACATCTCACCTGTAGGGAGCCGTCATGTTCAACATGGTCTGAACGGACTCTCCATCACTTGACTCATTCGTCCTCTCGTAGATTCAACCCAACCAGCACCCGTTCGGTATTGGAAAGATCACCAATGATCTTGCGTATCGGCTGAGGTAGTTTCCTTACAAGCGTGGGGATGGCCAGAATTTGGTCGCCGCTTGCCAGCTGTGGCTGCTTGAGCAGGTCAATCACCTCGATGTGATACTGCCCTGCCAGGTGATCCTCGCAGATCTTCTTCAGGTTGGCGAATGCCGCCATACTTTTGGGCGTCTGCCCGGCCACATACAGCCGCAGTTCCCAGGTTTTCTGCTTGGAGCGTGGCGATCGAGTGCGTGCTTTTGGTTTTTCCATTTCTATTCTCCTGTTGCTGCCATGTGTAACATCATCAATATGCGGAGGTGCTCAAATGCTGTTCGTACCGTGTCAATGTATACGGCCATCAGGCAGGGCTAATGGCTGTTTAAGACGCTGTGAGATCCATTGTTCCAATCCTGATGCCTCGGCTGGTCAGCTGGAAGGAGCGGATCTGATTCGAATGTGCCATGCCGCGTGATTTCAGGATGAACAAGCCGCGGTGCCGTTCCCCGTTTTTCTCCAGGTTGCGCAAGCTGATCCACGTATCGATCAGAGATGATACCCCCGCAATGGTTTGGTCCGGGGTGTCCTCTTGAGATGTATAACTGGTGAACAGGGCAGTGATCTGTTGTGTCTTCAACGAATCAATGATCCGTGTAATGGCAGCTTTGACCTCACCCTGGGACCCGATCGAGAAAAAGTCGGTGATGGGGTCCAGTACGACGATCTTCGGTTTTGTTTCCCTGATCAGATCGTACATGGTCAACAGATGCATTTCAAGACCGTATACGGTGGGGCGGGTCACATGGAATTGGAGCAGCCCCGATTTGACATGCGGCGCCAGGTCCATGCCGATCGAACGCATATTGCGAAGGATCTGGTTGGATGATTCCTCAAAGGCGAAATAAAGGCATTTTTCACCACGGTTGCAGGCCGCGTTGACGAATGCCGCCGAAAGGCTTGACTTCCCGGTACCCGCTGTGCCGGAGAGCAGAATGCTGCTGCCGCGGTGGAATCCCCTGCCTCCCATCATCTCATCCAGTTCCTTAACGCCGCTCGATACGCGTCCCGAAGGCACCTTGTGCTCGAGCGTCATGGACGTGATGGGTAATACCGAGATGCCGTCCTTACCGATCAGGAACGGATATTCATTCGTCCCATGCAGTGAGCCGCGATATTTGATGATCCGCAGGCGCCTTGTGGAAACCTGCTCCGTGATGCGATGATCGAGCACGATGACACAGTCGGCAACATATTCCTCCAGGCCAAAGCGGGTGATGGTTCCCTCGCCGCGTTCCCCGGTCACGACTGCGGTCACGCCTTTGCTCTTCAGCCAGCGGAATAGACGGTGCAGTTCGGCGCGTACAACTGCAAGATTTGGCAGTGCAGCAAAAAGCACCTCGAGCGTATCCAGTACCACCCGCTTCGCGCCAATGGTATCGATGGCAAAGCCCAGGCGGATAAACAACCCATCCAGATCGTACTCACCGGTTTCCTCGATCTCGGTGCGTTCCGCCCGTACATAATCGATGATGATTTTCTTTTGTTTGATCAGTCCCGGTATATCAAAACCGAGTGATGCCACATTCTGAGCCAGTTCCTCGGCGTTCTCCTCAAATGCCATAAAGACGCCTGGCTCATTGTATTGAACGGCTCCATTAACAAGGAATTCCATGGCAAATAGCGTTTTTCCCGCGCCGGCGCTGCCCGCGATGAGAGTCGGCCGGCCCTTGGGCAGGCCTCCGCCGGTGATCTCATCCAGACCCTGAATTCCGGTTGGAGCCTTGGAGAGTGGTTTCAATTGTGGTTTCCTGTGCGTTTGTGCTGTCATAAAACTCCATTTTCCATGGCGTGTTGTTGCAGCGAAGATGCTGGCGGCGAAATTTTACGCTACAATCCCGACACGTGCAATTTAGGTCTGCATCATAGGGAATGCCGTTTGATAAGTTTTATCTGATGTTGGGGTGAGATGATGTCGATGTGGCTGCAACGCTGCTGTTCATGATGCAAATAACGTCCACATCACAGTACTGATTATAAGCATACAGGAGACAAAAGGCAAATGAGGTATGAAAAAAGAGTAGGTTTGCCAGGTCTTTAAACAGGGTCAGACGATCGCTGTATATGCGGCCCTGTGCGGTCTCAGCTGCTTGTTTCATTTCCAATGCGGACAACTTCTCTTGCGAGCAGGTCAAAATCCTCCTGGGTGCTGCGATGGTTGGCGATCGCGATCCGCAAACAATATTGATCGTTCAGGGTGGTGTAGGATGGGGCGGCAATCCCATGTTCATGCAGTTGCATCAGGATCTCCTTATTCACGGCATTCAGCTTTTCATCTTCCAGGCCGCCAGGGTTGAAGCGAAAACAGACAATATCCATGCCGATCGGTGCCATCAACTCCAGGGTTGGCTCTTTTTCCACCAGCCCACCAAAGTAATGCGCCTGATCCACATTTCGTGCGATCATCCGTCCGAAGCGATCAAGCCCATGCTCCTTGATGGACATCCATACCTTCAAAGCCCGAAATTGACGTGAGAGCTGCAGGCCATAATCACTGAACCAGAGATGCCCCGCCGCCAGCCCGCGTGTTTCATGGGCGAGATATTCGGGCGTGAGCGAGAACGTATTTCGATGAGCCTTTTCAGACCGCACGATGATGCAGCCTGCCTCAAAGGGGATGTGCATCCATTTGTGAAGATCGAGCGCAACTGAATCCGCCCGTTCGATGCCCTGCAGTTTGGGTTTTACATTCTCTGCCAGCACAGCCACCGCGCCGATCGCGCCATCCACATGGAACCACAGATCCTCATCCCTGCAGAGATCGGCTAACCCGTTCAGATCGTCAATTGCACCGGTATTGACCGTGCCCGCGCTTCCGACCACACAAATGGGACGATGGCCCGCCCGGCGATCTTCTGCAAGGGTCTGTTTCAACACATCCATGTCAATCGTGTAATCGCTCTTTACCGGGATTTTCCGCAGGCTGGCATTGCCCATCCCCAGCAGTTCCACTGCTTTTTGGTTGCAGCTATGCACCTCGGTGGATGCATACACCGTCAACTTTTGAGGGGCTGCATGCATCCCCACCTCGCGCACATTGAATCCGGCCTTCGTGTTTCTCGCGACTGCAATCCCCACAAAATTTGCCATGGATCCGCCGCTGACCAGTAAGCCGCTGGCATCCTTTGGAAAATCGATCATCTCCTTGACCCAGTTGATCACCTGCTCTTCAACCAGGTTGCCCACGTGATTCCCACCTCCCATATTGGAGTTTATGACCGAAGCCATAAAATCGGCAAGCGCGCCGAGCACAGTTCCATTGCCCATATACCAACCCCAAAATCGTGGATGCGTTGTTCCCATGGGGTAGGGCAGGATGGTTTCCAAAAATTCATCATAGGCGGCATCGGCTCCACCCGGCATCTTTGGGGCTGGCGCGTCAAACCGGGCGGCTATCTCGTCTGGCACCGGCTGCCAGACCGGACGCTCGCGAACCGTCTGCAGATACGTAATCGCATCGTCCACCATGCGGTGTGCGAGGGCGCGCATCTCATCCCAGTTTTCAGGGTCAAGTGTCTCGTAATGATTTGGGTTATCCATTTGCTCCTCCAGTATGTCTAATGATCCAAAAAGTATAGCATTAAAGAAATAATCAAAACTCCCGTGAGATCCTTTCACGGGAGTTTTACAATCATTTGCTGGCTGGTACTCGAACAATCTAAAACTGTAGGGTAGAAAGTTCGATTCTTCCCTTGTCTCACCTTCCGACTTAATCTTGTTGGAGTACTAGAGCGAATTTCTGATCAATCGATGGCATAACCGCAATGAGAA
>JANMSY010000164.1:0-10521 GCA_031389865.1 Anaerolineales bacterium
ATACATCTCTACCCACTCAACTGGCGCAGCTTGGCTGGGATAAAGTGGATGGTATCGTGCTCGATCTTGGCGCATCGTCGATGCAGTTCGATACGCCCGAGCGCGGCTTCTCTTTTATGCAGGATGCGCCGCTTGATATGCGCTTTGGTCCGCATGCCTCGCTGACCGCCGCCGATATCGTAAACAGTTATACGGAACGGGAACTGGCTGACTTGATTTACGAATACGGCGAAGACCGCGACTCTCGCAAGATGGCGCGAGCCATCGTCAAAGCGAGACCGCTTCACACGACCCGTGAACTGGTCGCCGTCATCGAGAGCGTATCTCCCCGCCGCGGGGATCGCCTCCACCCTGCCACACGGACGTTTCAGGCACTTCGCATCGCGGTGAATGAGGAACTGGCTTCCATTGAGAAGGTGCTTCCCCAGGCGGTGGCAGGCCTGAGACCCGCGGGAAGACTTGCAGTGATCTCCTTCCACTCGCTGGAGGATCGCATTGTTAAGGAATTCTTCCGCGAGCAAGCCAGGGATCTGGTCAACCCGCCTTATGAACAGATCTATCAGGTTGAACGCAAGGCAACACTGAAAGAAGTACATCGAAAACCGATCGTCCCCTCGGATGAAGAGATCAAAAATAATCCGAGAGCGCGCAGTGCGAAGCTTCGCATTGTAGAGAAAAGGTAGGGGCGGGATCTTCCCGTCCAAATGTAGGGCAGGCTATCCCGCCCCTACACGACCCTCGCCCAAATAAAAAGGTCGTTATGCAAGCTACTCAAATTATTCATGCTTATAAACAGGCTCCCTGGCGTGTTCAGCGTCAGTGGGTCGGTGCGTTTCTACTCTTCGTGATTGGGGCAGCGATGATCGCTGCGCTCTATCTGGATGTCACCGCGCGTGCTGCTGTTGCCGGGCGCGAGATCCAGGAATTGCGCTTCGAAATCACTGCCATTCAGCGCACCAATGCCGATCTGGAAACGCGACTTGCCCGGCTGACATCCACTGCCGAAATGCAGAGCCGCGCCGTTGCATTAGGCTATCGCCCTGTGACACCCGGCGAACTGGATTATGTCCCGGTGCCCGGTTTTGCAGCTCCGGAACCAGCAATTCTGCTTGACGCAGAGGATGTGACCTTGCAGCAAAGCGCTTTCCCGGCTGAGTATTCACAGTCGCTGCTAGAGTGGTTTGAGGAACGGATCAAATTTGGAGGCACTCAGTAAACATGAGACAGCAGTATGCCCTCCGATCAATGATCCTTGTGGTATTCCTGGCAATCGCCGGGTTTGCTGTCATTATTCAGATCATCCGCATTCAATACAGTGATCAGGCGCAGATATTTCTTCTGCAGGGAGATCGCTATTCAGGCGAGTTCCAGATGATGTATCCTGAACGCGGCGAGATCTATGATCGCAATGGTCATTTGCTGGCGGGCAACCGGACTGTGTACGAAGTAGGTGTGTCTCTACGTGAAGTGAAGGATGCTCAGGCGCTGGCTTTTACCCTGGGCAACTATCTCGGGTTGTCCTATGAAGAAGTATATGACCAGCTCGTTAATTCGCCCGCAACGTGGGAATACGTTGTCGTTCAGGATTACGTGGGCGCTGAAACGGTCACTTCGCTCCAGGGACTGGTCAAGCAAATGAATGACGCCGGTGACCGGCGTCTTAGTGGGCTTGCATTCAAGCCTCACTTCCAGCGCAGTTATCCTGAGAATGAGCTGGCTTCCAATGTGCTTGGCTTTGTCACCCGCGACGGACGCGGCTATTTCGGTATCGAAGAAAAATACAATGACCTGCTGGCGGGCAATCCTGTGCAGGTCTGGGTGCCGAGTGACCCGAATAAGGCGATGGAAATCCCGCGTGTCCCGAATGGGACAACTCTTGTCCTTACGATCAACCGCGATCTGCAGGCGAAGGTCGAATCCATACTGGATAAGTCGCTGGTTGAATATGGTGCAGAGAATGGCACGATCATTGTCATGGACCCGCATAACGGCGAGATCCTGGCGATGGCATCCACGCCGCGCATGGACCTGAATAACTATAGCAATTATTTTTCGCTGTATGACAATGGCAGTCAATATAACCGTTCTGTTGGAATGGCCTACGAACCCGGGTCTGTTTTCAAAGTTTTGACAATGGCTGCTGCGCTTGATACGGGAACAGTCCGTCCTGAGACAACCTTCGTGGATACAGGTGCCATCGAAGTCGGCGGTATCACCATCCGCAACTGGAACCGGGACGCCTGGGGACAACAGAACATGGTCGGCTGCCTGCAACATTCCTTGAACGTCTGCCTGGCCTGGCTTTCCTCTCAAATGGGAATGCAGAATTTTTATGGATATATGGAACGTTTTGGGCTGGGCCACCCAACAGGTATAGATCTATCTGGCGAAGCAACAGGCAGGCTCAAGGTCCCGGGGGATACAGATTGGTATCCTGTGGATCTTGGTACCAATTCGTTTGGTCAGGGAATCACAGTTACGCCGATGCAAATGCTCATGTCGGTCTCGGCAGTTGCAAATGGAGGACGCATGGTCACACCGCATGTGCTGTACTCCATGCTGCGTGATGGACATCAATACAACGTTCCTTCCCAATACGCGGGGTCGCCCATTACCGCCGAAACCGCGCGCACACTGACCGAAATGCTTTCAGCCTCCCTGGAAGAGGAATCCTCACAGGCACTGTTGCCTGGTTATCGCCTTGCGGGCAAGACAGGCACCGCGCAGATCCCAACCGAATATGGGTACGATGCAACGCACACCAATGTCTCATTTATCGGCTGGGGACCGGTGGATGACCCGGGCTTCATGGTGTACGTCTGGCTGAGCAAACCCAGTACATCGATCTGGAGTTCTGAAACGGCAGCGCCCGTTTTCTCGGAAGTCGCTGAACAGACTGTCATATTATTGAACATTCCGCCCGATCTTGTCCGCAGCCAGGCGGTGAATAAATAAATGTTAACTCTTGCTGACGCAATCGAAGCCCTGACGAGTTTTCGTCCGATCGCCACAACGGTCATTACCGAAGCGGTGATCGATTCGCGTCAGGTCATCCCTGGTTCGATGTTCGTTGCCATCCCCGGCGAGAAGGTGGATGGACACGACTTCGTGGACGACGTATTTCGACGCGGGGCCTCTTTTGCTTTAATCCAGCGCGATATGGACGCCTCTTTACGGACCCTCGACCTGCGTGCTGTTTCATCAGCCCAGTCTTTCTCGCGCGAGGATCTCAACACGCCGATGTGCCTGCGCGTGGACAACACTGTCACTGCGCTTCAACAGATCGCTCGGTACTGGCGGCGCAAACTGGATCTACGGGTGATCGGCATCACAGGCAGTGTCGGTAAATCTACAACCAAGGAAATGATCGCCGAAGTGTTGACCACCCGCTATCGAACGCTCAAAAGCCCGGGCAACCTCAACAACGAGATCGGGCTTCCGTTGACTCTGTTGCGTTTGAGTTCAGGTCATCAATGCGCCGTGCTCGAAATGGGATTCTACGTGCCAGGCGAAATTGCCTTCCTGTGCAATATTGCCCTGCCCCAGATCGGCGTGGTGACCAATATTGGCACGGTCCATGCGGAACGCGCAGGCTCCCAGGAAGCCATCGCACGCGGCAAAGCGGAACTGGTTCAGGCGTTGCCGCCCGGCCCCGAGGGCGTGGCAATCCTAAACTTTGATGATCCCTGGGTCCGCAAGATGGAAGAAAAGACGAAAGCCCGCGTATTCTTCTATGGCTTGTCACCCGAAGCGAATCTCTGGGCAGATAATGTCGTGGGGCTTGGGCTGGATGGGATTCGCTTCCGTCTGCATTATCAGGGCGAGACTCTGCATGTGAAGATCCCGCTGATCGGACGGCACTCCGTCCATACTGCATTGCGCGCGGCTGCCGTAGGCCTTGCAGAAGGCATGAACTGGCAGGAGATCCTCGAAGGCTTAAACCAGGGACACACACAATTGCGTCTTGCCGCGGTGCGTAGCTCGTCTGGCGCGTTACTGCTCGACGATACCTACAACGCATCGCCTGAATCCATGCTTGCAGCATTGAATCTGCTTGATGAGCTGGAAGGCCGTAAGGTGGCTGTGCTTGGCGATATGCTCGAACTCGGTCAGTATGAACGCGGCGGACACGAGATGGTGGGGCTGCGAGCGGCTCAGGTTGTGAAAATCCTGCTGACGCTGGGTCCACGTGCACATAACATTGCCGAAGCTGCACGTCGTGCCGGAATGAAAAAAAGCTCGGTTATCGAGTTTGATGACCTGGATCCGCTCATTGAATGGCTGAAAGCCAACCTTGCAAAAAATGATGCCGTGCTGATCAAGGGTTCTCATGGGCTGCGCATGGATCGAATTACCTCAATGCTGGAGGCGCGCTCGTGAGACAGACCGCTTTTGTATTGAGTCTCGCCATGCTATCCTTCGTGATGACCGTCATCTGGGGATCGCCTTTGCTGCGCGTGCTGCGGCATTTCAAGATCGGTAAACTCATCCGCCTGGATGAGCCCGGGCATCACAACGTGAAGATGGGCACACCTACCATGGGCGGCGTGCTGTTCATCCTGCCTGTCCTTTTGCTGACCGTGCTTCTTAATGCAGCTGTGTTCCTTGGCCTGGATGTGATCGGCCGCTCTGTGCTCGTGCCTCTCATTGTATTGGTCGGTTATGCTGTGCTCGGCGCACTCGATGACTGGGAGGGACTGCGTGGCAAACGACGCGGCGAAGGGATGCGTGCCCGCACGAAATTTCTGGCCCAGGTTGTGCTGGCAGTAGGCACTGCTCTCGTACTGAAATATCTCCTGGAAGTTCCTGATATGCGTCTGCCAGGTATCCAGGGTGATATCTCACTGGGCATCTGGTATGTTCCCATTGCGGCATTCATCATCGTGAGTGAATCGAACGCGATCAATTTTACAGACGGCCTGGATGGGCTGGCAGGTTTGATCTCTGCCACTGCCTTTGCCGCGTTCGGCGGAATTGCCCTCATGCAGGGCCAGGACTACCTGGCGCGCTTCTGCTTCACGGTCGTAGGCGCGATCTTTGGCTTCCTGTGGTTCAACGTCCATCCTGCTGAATTGTTCATGGGCGATACCGGGTCGCTTGCGCTGGGAGCGGCTCTTGCAGTTGTCGCATTGATGACCGGGCAGTGGCCCCTGCTTTTGGTCATTGCCGTTATTCCTCTGAGCGAGGCCTTGAGCGTTGTGATACAGGTTGCATATTTCAAACTGACCAAAGGCAAACGCTTCTTCAAAATGGCTCCTCTTCATTTGCATTTTGAACTCCTTGGCTGGAGTGAAACACAGGTAGTTCAACGTTTCTGGTTGATCGGCTTGCTCGCTGCCATGGTTGGCATGGGACTGGCATTGGTTTAAATGATGAACGATTGGAATGGCAAGCGCGTCCTTATTCTTGGAGCTGCCCGTCAGGGACTGGCTTTGGCGCGCTGGCTTTCGCTTCATGGCGCGCATGTGACGCTGAGTGATATGCACAGCGCCGATGAACTACGCGTGGCCCGCGAATCACTTGCCGAATTCCAGATCGAATGGGCGCTGGACGGGCATCCGCTGGAACTGCTTGATTCAACGGATGTGCTTTGTCTTTCCGGCGGAATTCCGCTCACACTTCCGATCGTGGCGGAAGCTGTCCAACGAGGCATCCCGCTCTCGAACGATTCGCAGATCTTCATGGAAGCCGTTCCCTGCAGGACCATAGGCATTACCGGTTCGGCAGGCAAAACCACCACCACCACGCTGGTGGGGCAGATGGCGAAGAGTGCCCACGGCGGTAAGGCTCACGTGGGTGGTAACATTGGCGACCCGCTGATCAATTACCTCGACGACATGCAACCGGACGATATTGCCATCCTCGAACTCTCATCCTTTCAACTGGACCAGATGACTATCTCTCCCAGTATTGCTGCGATTCTGAATATCACACCCAATCATCTCGACCGTCACGGCACAATGGAAGCCTATACTGCCGCCAAGGCGCGCATCCTGGAATTTCAATCCAGTACAGATATTGCAGTTTTGGGGCACGATGACAAAGGTGCGTGGAGTCTGCGTGACAACGTCAAAGGCAGACTGTTCACCTTCAGTTTGAGCGGGCTTGAGGAAGGTTTGAATGGTGCATATTTTCAGGATGGCCTACTGAATCTGCGCGATGGAAATGCCTACCTGCCCTTGATCCTGCGCGAAAAGGTTTCCGTGCGCGGCGACCACAATGTGTTGAATGTTCTTGCCGCGTTGACGATCGGGCACGCGGCAGGCTTTCCACTCGATGTCATGCTCGAAGCGGTTGAAGATTTTCGCGGCGTACCCCACCGCCTGGAGCTGGTTCGTGAGCTGCATGGCGTGCGCTGGTACAACGACTCGATTGCCACCGCTCCCGAACGTAGCATGGCAGCCATCCGCGCGTTCGATGAGCCAATCGTCTTGATGCTGGGCGGCCGTGACAAGGATCTCCCGTGGGAGGAGTTAATGCAACTCGTCCTTGAGCGTGTGGATCACGTGGTGCTCTTCGGCGATGCGGCGGAAAAAATTCAGAAAACGGCGGACAGCATTGGGCTGGGCAGGAAGCGTCCAACAGTCATGCGGGCAGATGATCTCCATGATGCAGTTGTCAAAGCTGCAGAGGCTGCCGAGTCTGGTGATGTCGTTTTGTTATCGCCTGGCGGTACAAGCTTCGATGAGTTCAGGGATTTTGCCGAACGTGGAGAAAGGTTTAGGACATGGGTTCAAGAACTTTCGTAAGTAACCGTCTGTCTTTTTCACCTGCCAAAAACATGGCACGTGTGGTCGATATGCCGCTCGTGTTGACGGTCGTGGCACTGTTGGTGTTCGGCTTGATCATGCTGTATTCCGCGTCGTACGATTTCTCTTTTAATGTGTATGGTTCTTCAGCCCATATGTTCATCCGTCAGGTGCGCTGGCTTGCGCTTGGGGTCGCGATGGCCTTTGCGCTTACATTATTTGATTATCACAACTGGCGTAGAATCGCTGTCTTCGCCATGCTGGCCACTGTGGGCTTGCTGGTCACAGTTTCTGTCATTAATGAAATTCGCCTGGGTGCGTCACGAACGTTGTACCAGGGTTCCTATCAACCTTCCGAGGTGGCGAAGCTTGTCTCGGTGATCTATCTTTCTGTGTGGCTGTATTCCAAACGACAGTTCCTGCATGATATCGGATTTGGCCTGATCCCGTTGGGCGTCATCCTTGGGACCATTGGTGGCCTGATCTATCGCCAGCCTGACCTGAGCGCGGCAGGCACAGTGTTGATCCTCGGCGGCCTGTTGTTCTTTCTGGCCGGTGCAGATATGAAACAGATCATTGTTCTATTGATCCTGGCGGCAGGCATTGGTTTCCTGATCGTTCGTTTTAGCGCAACCGGGCAGAACCGTGTGGATGCATACATCGCCGGCTTGCAGGATCCCATTAATGCATCCTATCATGTGCAGCGTTCGTTTGAAGCGATCATCAAAGGAGGTGTGTTCGGTGTAGGTCTGGGGCAAGCGGACACCAAGTTACTGGGCCTGCCTTTTGCTCCCACGGACAGCATTTTTGCTGTGGTCGTGGAGGAACTTGGTCTATTCGGTTCCGTACTTCTGATCGGTCTATATGCATCCCTGGTCTGGCGTGGGCTTGTAATCGCCCGCCGTGCGCCTGATATGCTGGGCACCCTGCTTGCCTCGGGTATTACATTCTGGATCGCCATTGAAGCGCTGATCAACATGGCGGCCATGGCAGGTCTGGTCCCTTTTGCAGGCAACGCCCTGCCATTCATCAGTGCAGGCGGCTCGAATCTCGTGTCAACGCTTTGTGCCATTGGGATCATGTTAAACATATCGCGCCAAAGCGGACAGGCTGTAAAAACAGAAGAAAACAACTGGAGGTCATTCGGTGCGGTTACTGATATGCGCGGGGGGAACGGGAGGCGGAGTGTATCCCGCTCTCGCCGTTCACAGCGCTCTCGCAGCTAGGATGAGCAACCTTGACACGCTCTGGATGGGCAGTGAAGGTGGCATGGAGGAATCTCTGGTGAAACGCCAGGGCATTCAATTTCAAGCCATCCCGGCCGCCGGTGTTCATGGTGTGGGCCTGACTGCGTTGCCGCGCAACCTTGTCAAGATCATGCGCGGTGTGATCGCTGCCCGTCGCACGCTGAATGAGTTCAAACCGGACGTGATGTTCTTTACTGGTGGCTATGTGGCTGTACCTGTTGCTCTGGCAGGACGTTCCATCCCGTCGCTGTTATATGTTCCTGATATCGAGCCAGGCATGGCCCTCAAATCCCTTTCGGGCATGGCAGATGTGATCGCGGTGACGACGAAAGAATCACAGAAGTTCTTTAATAAAAAAATATACGAGACCGGATACCCGCTTCGCGAGGATCTCACACGTTGGGATCATCAAACAGCGGCTCAGCATCTCGACATCTCCGCTGAACTTCCCGTTCTCCTGGTGTTCGGCGGGAGCAAAGGCGCTCACACGCTGAACCAGGCTGTATTGAATAACCTGCACGCATTGCTTGAGAAGTTTGAGATCATACACATCTCCGGTGCGCCCGATTGGCAAATGGTTCAGCATGCGCGTGAGCAATTGTCGGAGCAGTTCGCTGCCCGTTATCATGCCCTCCAATACCTGCACGAAATGGGAGCAGCGCTGGCGGCAGCTGATCTGGTTGTCTCACGGGCAGGCGCATCAAGCCTGGGAGAGTATCCATTATTTGGTTTGCCCGCCATACTTGTGCCATATCCACATGCCTGGCGTTACCAGAAAGTGAATGCAGATTATCTGACGGGGCGCGGCGCGGCCATTATGCTGGAGGATCATCGTCTGAGTGATGAATTACTGCCCACATTGAATGTGTTGATGGAGAACCCGAATAAATTGAAAGCCATGCGTGCCGCAATGTTCGAGCTATCGCACCCTCGTGCCGCAGAGAAAATTGCCAGTGCCCTGATCGGGCTGGCTGGAGAGTAACACCATGATGAGCATTGTTTATATCTTTTGGATGTACGTAATTCTGTTTGCTATTGTTGGTGTGATGAGGGGCTGGGCAAAGGAATTGCTTGTTTCTTTCAGCGTGATCCTGGCCCTGGCAGTAAATCATGTGTTGCGCCAATATGTCCCTGTAGCGCAAAGCCTTGAAGAAAACGATGTCGCTCTCTTTTGGGTGCGGACGATCATCCTGCTTGTGCTGGTGTACTTCGGTTATCAAACGGTCGTTAGTATTCCACACCTTGCCGCACGCGCAGCCCGTGAACGATTGCAGGATTCGCTCTTCGGTGCAATCTTGGGCGGGTTCAACGGGTATCTTGTTTCCGGGACGATCCTTTACTACATGCACCTTGCCAATTACCCGTATCCGAAGGTCATATCCGCGCCGACCGAGGCCATCGTGCAAACTGTGAACCAGATGATGCTGTACATGCCACCGCAATTGCTTGGTGTTCCCGGCATCTACTTCGCCATCATCCTTGCGTTTGTATTTGTGCTGGTTGTTTATATCTAGTGTTTTAGGCGCAGAGTAAAAGGCCTGGTGTTGACAAGACATGCAGACGAAGCGCCATACAAGAACTACGAAACCAAGAAACAGGAAACCACCTAACTGAACATGACACACGTCCATTTCATTGGCATCGGGGGCAGCGGACTTTCCGCCATCGCCCGCCTCCTGTTGGAGAGCGGATACACGGTGAGCGGCTCTGACCGCGCATTAACTCCATTTGCCGATGAAGTTCGCAAGGCTGGCGCGACCGTATACGTGGGTCATCATCCACGCAATTTGGAGGGCGCCGATTGGGTTGTGCGATCCTCTGCGATAGCGGATGACAACCCCGAATTCCAGGCGGCGAAGCGTGCAAAGATTCCCGTCTACAAACGCGCTGATTTTCTTGGTCAATTCATGTCTGATAAAACTGGAATCACCATCGCCGGTACGCACGGAAAGACCACCACGACTGCCATGACCGCCTGGGTGTTGACTGAGTTGAAGCGCGATCCGTCATTCATTGTGGGTGGTGTGATGAACAACTTCGGAGTCAACGCGCGTGCGGGCAAGGGCAAACTGTTTGTGATCGAAGCCGACGAATACGACAACATGTTCCTGGGACTCAAACCGCAGATCGCCGTGGTGACAAGCATCGAACACGATCATCCCGATTTTTTCCCGACCCTCGAGGTGATGTACGCGGCGTTTGAAAAATTCACAGACCTGCTCCCCGCGGATGGAACCTTGATCGTGTGCTCTGAAGATGCAGGCGCGGCGGCATTGATCCCGCATGTGCGCAAAGCAGGGAAAAACGTGATTGCCTATGGTGTGCAAAAAGATATGACGATCAACAGTCCGCTGTGGGTGATGGCGCGCGAAGTGAAACCGAATAAACGCGGCGGGTTTGATTTTGTCGCTTCATCGAACTTGAAAAGCGCGGGGCTTGATTCTGTGGAAGTGTCACTGCAAGTGCCGGGTGAACACAACGTCCGCAATGCGCTGGCTGTGCTTGCGATTGTGGATGTGCTGGGT
>JANMSY010000261.1:0-2585 GCA_031389865.1 Anaerolineales bacterium
CCTTTGCTGTCGCTTAGGGTGACATGCCTTGTGCAACTGAGTAGCCCAGTGGGTTACTCAGTTATCACTATACAATATTTTTATCGCAATACAATCAATTCTTACTTAACTCTCACATCGATCGCAATGACGCCATCCTCCAGGACTCTCAATGGATTGATCTCGATCTCCTCGATGGATTCATTTTCCAGAACCAGATGTGATAATTTGACCAGGACATCAATCACGGATTCCTCATCAGCGGGGGGGATGTTGCGAAAGCCTTTTAGCTTTCTACCGGCCCAGGTCTTGCGGATCATTTTCAACGCCTCCGCCTGGGTCAGCGGTGCTAAAGCAAATGCCACATCTTTGAGCCCTTCCACTTCCACGCCGCCTGAGCCGAACATCATGAGCGGGCCAAACTGAGGGTCGCGTACCGCGCCGACGATGACTTCCTGTCCATCCGGGATCTGCCGCTGAATGTGGACTCCCTCAATACGCGCCTCAGGCCTGGCCGCTTTGACATGCTCCATCATTTGCGTGTAGGCACTTCGGAGCGATGTGGAGTCTTGGATGCGTAAGATCACACCACCCACATCTGACTTATGCAAAATATCAGGCGAAGCGATTTTCATCACAACAGGATAGCCAAGTTCATTCGCGATGAAAATTGCTTCGTGTAGATCGCGCGCCAGCTTAATCGGCGCGGTAGGAATGTTGTAGACAGCAAGAAGTTCTTCTGTTGAATAACTGACGATGGACGATGGACGATGGACGATATGATCAATCGTCAATCGTCCCTGGTCAAGAAATTCTGCCCGTTTAACCAATGCTCCCAATGCTGATGCAGCTCTTTCCGGAAATGGGAAGCTGGGAACCCTGGCACGTTCAAAGATTGAACGCGCCTTTTCCACGAGAGTTGAACCCATCAACGCGACGATGACTGGTTTATCAAATTGCTTGATGACATCCACCAGCTTCTCTGCAACGTGTTCTGCTTTGAACATGGGTGGCGGCGGAAGGATGACAAGTACGCCGTCAACGTTGTCATCTTCGAGCAGGAGTTTCAGGCAGGATGCATAGGTCTCAGGCGAGGCGGAGGCAAGCATGTCCACGGGGTTGAATACACTTGCGGCGGGGGGCAGGTTGGTGATCAGCGCCTTGAGTGTAGGTTCATTCAGTTTGGCGAGATGCAGCCCATTCTGTTCGAGTGAATCGGCGGCGATGACGCCAGGCCCGCCGGCGTTGGTGAGGATCGCGAAATGGGAGCCGCGCGGCAGCGGACAATCCGCCAGCGCGCGTGCCCAGTCGAACATTTGCTCCGCGGAGTCGGCTCTCAGAATGCCAGCCTTCTCGAACGCAGCGTCGAAGGCAGTGTCAGAGGCTGCCAGCGCTCCCGTATGCGAGGCAGCGGCCTTTTGTCCCGATTCGAAGCGGCCAACTTTCAGGGCAACGACAGGTTTATCCCGCGTGACCCTTTGGGCAACATCCACAAATCTGAATCCATCTGAAACGCTTTCCATGTAAAGGACGATGACGCGCGTATGCTCCTCGGTTGCGAGCATGGACAGAACATCGGTCTCGTTTACGTCCGCCTGGTTGCCCAGGCTGATGAGCTGCGAGAAACCAAAATTTTCGGCGCGCGCCCAGTCAATGATCGCAGCGCAGAACGCACCCGATTGCGAGATAAATCCAATAGGCCCCTGCGCGGGCATGGGCGGTTGGAGAAAGGTTGTATCGAGGGGCAGAAACGTATCAATGGTGCCAATGCAATTGGGACCGAGCAAGCGGACGTTGTAGACGCGCGCTACATCAAGGCATTTCTGCTCGAGCGCCGCGCCCTCCGCGCTCACCTCCCGAAACCCCGACGACATAACGATCGCAGCCGGAATGCCGCGTTGACCACATCCTTCGATCGTCTTTGGCATTGCATTGGGTGGGACGATCAGGATGGCGAGATCCACCGGGTCGGGGACTTGGGTTAACTCTGTATACAAGGAACGCTCAAATAGTTCGCCCGGCTTCTGGCTCACGAAATGGATCCCGCCCGCATACCCACTTTGGATGAGGTTGCGCGCCACGCCATAACCAAGTTTTTCCGGTGATGTAGATGCGCCGACGACAACAACGCCGCGAGGAGCGAAGAAGGGGATGAGAGAGGAGTCCATGCTGGGATTATATCCATGAAAAATAAAGAGGCAACGTATCTGTCGCATCTACTACATGGTCATTGATTCCCTTCCGCCGCTATCCTCACATCCTTCAGATAAATGACTTCCCCTGTGGTTTGCACCAATCCGCTCCTCTTTTCACTTTAGTTGCGATCAAAAATCTAAAATCGCCCTACCAGTTGTCCCAATGCACCACTTCATCCAGCGTTCTCCGTCCACCCTTTTTCGGCGCGTCGCAAATCGCGATTCGCATCGGCTAAACGATGCTTGAGCTCATCAAGTTGACCTGTAGCTGAATCGAGATAAGTAAAGTGTTTACGTAATTTGGTAATACCCGATTTGAAGTTTGAAGAAAAATCAAGAAACTGACGGTTTCCTAAGCGAAAAGGCAGTTCGGCGTTTGTATGCAGACGAATCGGAATTACTGGTTTCTTG
>JANMSY010000325.1:0-4333 GCA_031389865.1 Anaerolineales bacterium
CTCATTGGTAGTATTTGTTCCATTGGGTGTCCCTTCAAAAGGGGACATTTTAACTTTGCACAAAGGGGACTTTACTACTTTGCGCTAACATCTTGGTCCTTATTCTTGACACTCCGAAGCGGGGATGATACACTCCCGCTATCGAAATCCAAATTCTCTTTTGAAAGGAGGCACGAAAAATGAAATCCATCCTGGCATCTGCAAAAAATGTATTGAGCGCGCCTCCTGAGGGTGATTTGTCGTAACGACTGTAGTCGTTTAACTTGTCATTCAGCCGCAGGCGCTCTCGCCCTGCGGCTTTTCTTTTAACCGCATAACCTTATCCTTTTCCCTCTTAGATTTGTGGTTAGAACATGAATACAAAAAAAACTATCGAATATTTTGATGAGCTCGACGATGAAGATAAATTAAATACGCGTTTTGGGATCGATCAGCGACGGCCCTTTCAGCGCATGACCCGCAAGCTGATCAACGAAGAGCGAAAGTTCGTCGGCGCGCAGGATGACTCGAGCGCAAGTTTCAAATTCACGTACAAGGCTGCCCGTTTTGAATCCTGGTGGTTGCTGGAGTCGCTCGGTGAGTTCTACGAGCACAAATGGATCACGGATGTTTTGAGCCGCCTCAAAGGGGGCAAGGAGGCCTCGGTCTATCTGTGCCGTTCGGGTCCTGCCATTGAGGCGCCGCTGGTCGCCGCGAAAGTCTATCGCCCACGTTCCCTGCGCAATCTTAAGAATGATGGCCAGTATCGTACAGGGCGTGTGGATCTCGATGAGAGTGGCAACGCCATTGTCAAAGATGGCGACCTGCACGCCATGGCAAAACGCACCCACTACGGTGAGGAACTCCGCCACCAGTCGTGGATCGCGTATGAGTTCCAAACCCTGGAAATGCTGGATGCTGCAGGTGCAAACGTCCCCAAGCCATATGCCATGGAAAAAAACTCCATCCTCATGGACTACATTGGGGATCTCGGCAACGCTGCGCCGACTCTCAACTCGGTCACTCTCGACCGCGACGAAGTGGCTCCGCTTTTTGAGCGCGTCCTTCGCAACCTTGACCTGCTCCTGTCCAACCAGCGGATCCATGCTGATCTGTCTGCGTACAACATCCTCTACTGGGACGGTGACATCACCCTGATCGATTTTCCGCAGGTCGTCCACCCCGAATCCAACCCCGCTGCATGGACGATCTTCCTGCGCGACGTGACACGCGTCTGTCAATACTTTGCATCACAGGGCCACAAGCGTGATGCCCGCAAACTTGCCACGGATCTATGGACATCACATGGACATAAAGTACTCAGGGAAGTTGATCCTGGTCAGCTTGATCCTGATGACCCTAATGATAGAAAGTTATGGGAGAAGCAGAAAAAAAGTTGAATGTCGTTGCGAGGAGCTGTTCTTTCCGACGAAGCAATCTCCACTTAAGTTGGGGATTACTTCGCGAAGAACGCTCGCAATGACATAGATGATTACGTGAACTTTCCCCATAACCCATATCCTTCGTTCCTTCTCTTCTCGCGCATCTCGTGTTGTAGGTGGATCTCCTCCACATGCGCGGCTTTCTCCTCGATCGCGGCCTCCAGCCATAGCCTGCCTTTCTCGGCAGTGCCGTGACTCCCCGCGCCGTACGCGCCTGTTTTTGTATCGTCATCCCAGGGTGGATTTGCGATCAACGATCCGCCCTCGATCCAGTCCATGTAGTAATCGGGCGTGGCAACGAAATCCGTTTCATCGACCACACGTTCCATATGGCATAGATCAGGACGCAGGTGAAGCAAATAGGAAGTTTCCAATTCACAGGCGTGCCCCATTCCGCCGATGGGCGATGTACGATATTTTTCCAGAGCCGCCGCGCCAATCTTCCCGGAGGTATGCAGCCAGGCTGTCGCGCAGAATATTCTGCGATGACGTTCGCCTGCATATTTCACGATGTTGACAAGAAATGACGAATTCCCGCCGTGTCCACTCATGAGATAAAAACGGTCAAAGCCGCGTGCCACAAGAACATCAATGACAGCCAGCCAGAAATCTTCAAAGGCGCGCCCGCCCGCATTCATGGTTGCCGCAAAGGATGAGCGATGCGTGCTGACTCCATACGGCATGACAGGCAAAGAAAAGATGCGCGTAGGCACTCTGCTTGCAGTGCCTCTTGCTATGGAATCAATAATAATGGTGTCTACCGAGAGGGGCAGGTGGTATCCATGTTGCTCAGTATGCCCGATGGGAATCAGGATCACTTTACCGCGTTCTGAGTCAGGTGGTACTTGTGTAATTGGTAAATTATGTGATGAATGTGCAAGCGTTAAGAGAGACTGTATGCTTGAGATTTTGAATAAGGACTGTGGATCGAGTCCCTGTGGAGTGAGACAATAGACGCGAGAAAACCCGTCATCACGCATGCTGTCAAGAAGATTTGAAATGTACTGAAAGAATATCGGCTCTGGGACTTCGAGTCCGCTGCCGCGCCAGCCGAATGGGAACGGTGGCAGGAGTCCGATTCGGGCAGGATGACTCAACTGGTTAGCAACCAGGTGTAGATCGTAGCCAGAGCCGATTGGAAGGACGAGCGGCGTATCACGTGGCAGTCCGGCTACGGCATCCCAGGTCATCTCATCGTAATGGAAGAACGTGGTCATGAAGGCCTCCATTGTTTCGAAATATTGCGTGTAGGCACTAAATCCTTACTGTTCCTACTTTTCATCTTTTTACTCAAACAGAAAACAGGGAAAACTCCTCTGCATACTTTACCAGCCCATTGGGCGAGATCTCTTCATCGAAACGGATGAACATAAACTCATCATCCACCCCGTATTCATTTCGTATGCCAAAAGTGCTGGCTTTCTCAAAACCGAACCGCTGATAATATGTTGGGTCGCCCAGTACCACGCAATAGTCATATCCAAGCTCTTTGCTGAGGTGCAGTCCTTTGTGGATCAGCTGTGAGCCAATTCCACCTAGTTGAAATTCGGGATGAACCGCAACCGGCGCAAGACCAATGCCCCTTGGTTCACTCGATGGGGTAGCGGAAACGGGGCTACATACGATATGACCAAGCACCTGATCGTCAGATGTTGCCACCAGCGAGATGAGCGCTTTTCCGTTTTCACGTAAAGCGTCAGCGAGCTTGCTCTCTGCCTGTGTTGGAAACGCTGCGCGCAGGACCGACCGCACCTGCGCAATATCCCTGGCTTCTTCTCTGCGAATTGTGATTCCCATATATGTTTATCCTGGCAGCAGGTACCAATCCAAAAACTGTTCCATGCGTTCATAGACGTCATACAGATTCTCGCGACGCAAAAAGCCGTGCGGCTCATCGTCATAGGTTTTGTACTCAAAAACCTTGTCGTGCCGCTTCAATGCTTCGACCCATTCTTCAGAGGCTTCAGGCGGAACAACTGTATCAAGCAAACCATGCAGGATCAGCACTGGCTTTTGGACATTCCTCACATCCGCGATCGGTGACCCCTTCAAATAATACCCGGCATTTACAGCAGGATGACCCAAAAACACTTCTGTGTAGAGCCGCAGTCGTTTTTAACATAACGCCCACGAGCTGACCAGGTTCGAGTCGCCGTACTTCGATACACCGCATGCAAAAAGATATTCGGGGTCGCGCGAGAGTGCACAGATCGTCATATAACCACCATAACTTCCACCTGCAATGCCAATGCTTTCGGGACGCACTTCCTTGAAACCGCGCAGATATTTTGCCCCATGCAGGCAATCCTGTGTGTCGCCCACGCCCCAGTTGTCATAGTTGGCGCGCTCAAATAGTTTGCCATATCCCGTTGAGCCGCGATAGTTTGGTGCAAGGTAGGTGTATCCCTTGGCTGTAAAGTATTGAGCAAGCTCATCCCAGATAAAGCCATATTGATCCTTTGGCCCGCCATGCGGATACAGGACCGCCGCGCCATTTGATTTTTCAGGTTTGTATAGGAACGCAGGAATCTCGAGGCCATCGTAGCTTTTATAAGTGATAATCTCGGGCATCACCATTTTATTCCTGTGCATGGCTGGCGGGTTCGAAAATGTCAACTGTGTCACTTGTCTACTGGAGAGATCGATTCGATAGAGATCGGGTGGCAAAAGCGGACTCTCATATTCAAATGTAATAAATGAGCCATCCGGCGCCCAATTCGGATTTGAATGAAGTCCCGCTCCGCTTCGCAGATCGACGATGGAACCTGAGTCCGCCGCGACAAGGCTCAGGTCGAACGCACCATTCCGATTAAAGATGACAGCAAGTTGAGCTCCGTTTGGAGACCATTCAAACTGGAAGACATCCTGTCCCGTATTCGTAAGTTGATGGAGGCCATCACCATTGGGCTTGA
>JANMSY010000327.1:0-7983 GCA_031389865.1 Anaerolineales bacterium
GAAGAGAAGAATGATCTCGATCTGGCAAAGCAAATGGCCGCGCTGGCAGACGTCTATGTGGATGACGCGTTCGGCTCGGCTCACCGCGCCCATGCCTCCACAGAAGGCATTGCCCGTTTTCTTCCGGCGGTTTCCGGCTTCCTGATGGAACAGGAATTGGAATATCTGGGGCGCGCGGTTGCGAACCCTGAGCATCCATACATTGCCATTCTTGGCGGTGCCAAGATCAGCGACAAGATCATCGTTGTCGAGACCCTGCTCTCCAAAGCAGAAAAATTGATCATCGGCGGCGGCATGGCGAATACCTTCCTCGCCGCAAAAGGACTCAACATGCAGGACAGTCTCGTGGAAGAGTCCTCCTTTGAAACTGCGAAGACACTTATGTCGAAATGGGGCGATAAGATCATCCTGCCCGTGGATGCGGTCATTGCGGATAAATTCGAGGCTGAAGCGAATACCCAGATCGTTGACGTGGACAAGATTCCCGCGGGCTGGCGTATGCTCGATGTTGGGCCGAAAACGCTTGAGCTGTACAAACGCGAATTAAACGGAGCCAAACTGATCGTTTGGAATGGACCTGTAGGCGTCTTTGAAATGCCGAAATTTGCAGAGGGCACTTTCGCCCTGGCAAGGATGCTGGCCGAATCGGGCGCAACGACCGTTATCGGTGGCGGTGATTCTGCCAGCGCCGTCAAGAAGGCGGGAGTCGCCAGGCAGATGACTCACGTCTCCACTGGCGGCGGTGCATCGCTTGAATTCCTTGAAGGTAAGGAATTGCCCGGTGTCGCAGCGTTGATGGATAAATAATCCATAGAATAAGCAAAGGAGCAGGAAGGTTTATCACTTCCTGCTCCTTTGCTTATAGGATCATCGGCCTTTTTACTGAACATATGATTTAACTCATCTGCGCATTGCTGATGATGTCATGTAAAATAAGGAAGCTCAAATAAATTGACTCAAAGGAAGCTGCGAAATGCGTAAACCATTGGTTGCTGGAAATTGGAAGATGAACAAGACCGTCGCTGAAGCGCGCGAGCTGGTCGTTGCGATGAGCGCACCCTTGCGTGAGATCGCCGGCGTTGAAAAGGTTGTGTGTCCGCCATTCATTTCAGTAATGACTCTATCTGCCATACTCGAAGGCACAGGCATTGACCTCGGCGCGCAGAACATGCACTGGGAGGAAAAGGGTGCATTCACCGGCGAAACTGCGCCGAACATGGTGAAGGAATTTTGCAAATACGTCATCATCGGCCATTCGGAGCGCCGTGCTTATTTTGGCGAAACAGATGAGACGGTGAATCGAAAGGCCGCCGCGGCAATCAAATACGGACTCACGCCGATCGTTTGCGTGGGGGAGACCCTGGACCAATACGAAGGCGGGCGTACAGCGGAAGTTGTTCTCCGTCAAATTAAAGCTGGCCTCGCTGGAATCGACCCTGCCAACGCCGCGAAATTGGTTGTTGCCTACGAACCGGTCTGGGCAATTGGCACGGGAAAAGCCTCCAGCGCAGAGAATGCCAATCATGTACATCAACAGGTCATCCGTCCCGCGTTGAGAGACCTGTTCGGAGCAGATGGCGCTGACGCGATCCGAATCCTGTACGGCGGTTCCGTGACCGCGTCCAATGCAGCCGAATTTTTTGCATATGCAGACATAGACGGAGCCCTGGTCGGCGGCGCAAGCCTCAAGCCCGATGAGTTCGTGGCGATCACCAAAGCAATATCCGGACGATAGACCGTAGCCCATGGTCAATGGTTCATTGTCCATGGGCTGTTCTCCTCATGACTCAACTTTCCGGCCTGTTCTGGTTTGTTATGATGCTTGTGCCGCTGATATGGCTTCAGCGGCTTTTGCATCGTGAGGTACAGGCCGTGTTCCTAATCCTGACGCGCGATGCGCGCATGACAATGGGGATTTTTTCGATCATCTTTTTGCCCGGGGTGTTTTTGCATGAAGCGAGTCATTATGTGATGGCAAAGGTTTTACGTGTGCCAACCGGGCGCTTTTCCATTCTCCCCCAATCCCTGCCTGATGGACGGCTGCAGCTTGGCTACGTGGAGACCGGCAAAGCGGATATCATACGCGATTCATTGATTGGCGCTGCACCGCTCATTGTCGGGACTCTCTTTGTTGCCATTGTCGCGATGTATCGATTCGAAATGCGCGTGCTGTGGGATGTGCTGCGCAATGGACAATTGAACCTGTTTTGGATGGGGGTGCGGGCGCTGCCAAATGTGCTCGATTTTTATGTATGGTTCTATCTGGTATTCGCGGTCAGCAGCACCATGATGCCCTCTGAGTCAGACCGTCATGCCTGGCTGGAACTGCTCATTTCAGTGGGTGTATTGTTTGGCATTACATGGTTGCTCGGCGCAGGCCCGTGGATGTTGAACAATCTGGCGCCTCGTCTCAATAATTTTCTGAGCGCGGTTGGGCTGATTTTCGGCTTGAGCGCGTTCGTGCATGTTCTGTTGATATTGCCAACCGCGTTGATTCATAAACTTCTCGCACGATTCACAGGCGTGGATGTGGCGTAGCGAGATGTAGATAATTCCCCTGATACCTTCTCATAAGTAAATCGTTTTCTTCTGCTTGGAATTGTAAATGGCAACGATCCTGCGGCCATCGTGCTCGCTGACTTCCATGGCCATTTGTCTGGCTTCCTCCAAATCCTTGCAACCAGTAGTAATGTCCAAGTAAAAATCATGGGTCTGCGGGTGGACCCACGTCCCAAGCCAGCAATCGGGCTCCCTCAAGAATTGCTCATTCACGGAGATGAATTTCTTGAGCTCCTGTATCAGATCCACTTCTGGTGGAAGGATGACTGTCTTACTCGGGTACTTTGGGAATTCCCAAACATTCATCGGCGGCATAAACTGGCGTGTGTCCAGCTTAAATGCAACGCCGCCGTTTTGCATGGTTACAGTCGCAACTTCATGGATATGTTTTTCAAAGAGATCTTGATGGTGTTGGGATTTGGGCTGCATAATCCCATCATATCAAAGTATGAGAGGCAAAAGCAATTGCAAGTTTATGCTTTAAAATTTCCGTCACTTTAGTTTGCCAATCAGCCCTGTCCCCCTGGATCGTTTATTTTTGCAACGATATGGTTTCACTCTTCTCATAGAGTTCCCGATGGCGTTTCTTTAACCCCAGGTACCTTTTATCCTCTTTTGCTTTTTGCCATTTTTCATAAAATAATTTTGCTGATTCCGCCTTGCTCTCATCGGGATCCCGTTGCAGCACCTCTTTACTGCCTTCCTTGTATTTGCGCCCCGATTTGTGGTTTGCATATCTTCGCGAACGCGTATAGCCCATCTGCAGGAACTTGCGCGCCATATCCATCCCGACAAAATCCCCTTCCCGCTTGTAGTCGAGAAACATCTTATAGATTTTGCCTGCTGACTTGCGGGCAATCTCCGGTGTCTTAAACCTCCAGTGAGGGAGAATCTCGCTTTTATAGGGTTCCACCAGCAGAACACCCTGTTCACCCTTCCCAATGCGATACAGTTCGGGATGTTTTCTAAAGTCAATATGATCAAAATCAAGTGAATAATCGAATGTCATGGAATCTGGCTTTATCCCGTTTTCATGATCATTTCCCGCGCCTTTTCCACCACGCCGCGTTCACTCTTGAATGCCAGCATCTCAATTGCTTCCTCAAATCTGACCCAGCGTGCCTCCTCGATTTCATGGTCATGATCAGACACGTCCCCAGCACGGTACTGAAGTAAATAGAAATGCACGAACTTATGGTATCTGATCGGCTTGCCATACTTCAGGCTTCGATACCAGTATTCAACAATTTCGATCAATGCGAGCAACCCTGTTTCGATCCCGGCCTCTTCCCGCACTTCCCGAACGGCGGTGACGTCCGGGGTTTCGCCCGGGTCCACGATTCCCTTGGGAAGCTGCCAGCGTAGGCTGGGTTTGACAGACACGACCGCTACCTCGATTCCTGAATCCCCTGGACGGAATGCAACACCCCCAGCCGAGACCTGGTCCTTCGTCACAATCGTCGCTTTCGCATTTGGTTGATCAGTCTGTTTGCTGGCCATATAAAACTCTTATCGCTAATAACTCTTCGGGAAAAGCACACGTTCTGGTTCAGCGTTCAATTTTTGGGCAGCTTTTTGATAAGCCGGGTTTTTCCCCGTCCAGATTCCTTGCAAGGGTCGTCCTTACTTCGAATCAAAACCGTCTCGCATCCTCATGTGATTGGACGCCAGACGGCTTTCACTCAATCCAACTTTTAGGTCGTTACCATCCATTTACAATCTGTCAGCTCATGGCAAACGGACACTCAGCCCCGAATTCGGCCCGGAGGGAACGCCGAGTTTGGGTGGCTCATCCCCAGGATGCGCTCTAAGGTCCTCAAGCAATTCCTGCGGCGAAAGAGAGGTTTCCACCCGGGCTTCTGACTCGGGCCGCGGGTTGCGGGCTGGCTTTGCGCGGTAAATGATCAGCTCCGAAATACCATCTTCCATGGCGCGCAGTGCCAGGCCGCGGATATAGTAACGATTAAACTCACTCTCAGCCAGTACCTCTGCAGCATTCTCGGGGGTGGCGGCAATCGAATAGCCGCCGCTTTTAGGTTGGCGCCGCGGCAGGGTCCTGAGAATTCGGCGATGCGCTCTCAGGTTTTCCGCAAGCGACTCATCGGTGCCGCTTAGGATCGCCTCGCGCAGGAGATTGGCATAATCGTGCTGACCCTGTCCACTCAGGAAAGGGCTGATGTGGAGCTGGTTATTTGCAATGTCATGCTCCATCTCGGCCAACATTAGCTGGCGTGTTCGCTCATCGAGATTACTGTAATATAGACCCATAATTCACCATAACTTTCCTATAGACCGTCTTTTTAAGATTAACGTGCTGGTTTAAATGGTTGTTATGCGTGGGTTTCTTCTATATCTTCCTTACTGCATCTCCGGCCTTGATAAGGCCTGCTTTTACCACTTTTGCATTCATGCCTCGCAAGCGGAACTGTTTCCCTTCCTCGGAATTCACAAACTTTATGGCTTCTGTGCCAAATCTTGCAGAGAACTTCCTGCATCCCGTATGAGGCACCGCCGAGACTTCGATCACGGCCGAACCCATGGCAAGGCGCGTGCCTGCAGGCAGGTTGTCCTGGCTTAGGTCAAGGTCCACGTACAGTTGGTCGCCTGCCAGTGACCAGCGTTCTTCATTTTGTGCCACCAGGGCGATGATGCGCGCGTTCATGACCGTAATCTGGGCGTCGAGTAGAGCTGACCCATCCGCTGTATGTTTGCTGCCGCGCGATTTCCAGTTATCGCCAACCATGCCATCAGTGAGATTGAGTTCCGCTTCGTTCACAATTTCCCGTTCGTCATCCTGCGGACGGCGCACGATCATTTTCACTGTCCCATCATCTTTCGGCGACTGGCGGATGATCTCCATGCCTGCCTCAAGTTCCTTCATGGATAAATGCATTACTGTGTCCATTCAAGTGTTCTCTCCTTCGTAACAATATATGCGGGTGATACAATATTTCAATCATAAATCATGGCAACGATTAAGATTCGAAACGTCAGTTTCAATTATTCTACCCCTGCGCGTGAGCCTGTATTCAGGTTGTTTGAGATCAGGCGTGAGCGTATGCAGGAGGATCTATCCATTGAAACTTCCAAAGGTGTGAAAGCCCTGGAGGATGTAAATTTAACGATCCCGAACGGTCAAACATTTGTTGTGGTGGGACCATCTGGATGTGGCAAGAGTACGCTGTTACGTGTGGTCTCGGGGCTTGAAAAAAATTATACGGGACAGGTGCTTTATGATGGGGAGGATGTTCAAAACATACCTGCTGGTGATCGCTATATTGGCATGGTCTTCCAGAATTACGCGCTGTATCCGAATTTTAACAATGAAGGCAACCTGTCATTTTTCTTCAAGACTCACAAGATCAGTGATGAGGAAACGAAGGAGCGTATCCGCTTCACCTCCGAATTGATGGGTATTGGTTTCGATGAACTTTTGCCGCGCAAGCCAGGCACACTCTCGGGTGGACAGAGACAACGTGTGGCTATTGCACGCGCAATTGTCCGTGGGCCCAGGCTATTCCTGTTCGATGAGCCGCTTTCGAATCTCGATGCAAAGCTGCGCGTCCAAACCCGCACCGAGATCAAGCGTCTGCTTCATCGCTTTGGCATCACAAGTTTGTACGTCACTCACGACCAGATGGAGGCGGTTGCCCTTGCCGATCAGATCGTAGTCATGCACCTGGGACGGATCGAACAGGTGGGAACCTATCGTGATCTGACAGAGAATCCCGTCAGCACATTCGTCGCGGGATTTTTGGGATTGCCGCCCATGGATTTGTTCTCAGGCGGTTCGATCTCGGGGGGACAGCTGGTTCTGGACGATTATTCCTTTCCAATCCCAAAACGGCTTTTTTCACTCGTTGAGAACAATCAGCAGGTCACGATGGGGTTGCGGCGTGAAACGTTAAAAATCCCAGCGGGGTCACCGCTTACAGATGGGATTCAACTTCGGGCTGAGGTGGAAGCACTCGAGTCCGATTTTGTGCATCGAGTCCAAATTGTCTATCTACGGATGGGGCGGTTCGCCTACTCAGGGATATGTCCGATGGACGTAACTCTTCAGGTGGGGCAATTCATTGAGGTCGAGATCGACCCCGAACATTTGTATTTCTTCGATACAACATCGGGCCGGCGCTTATAACTTTTTCCATCTCGTAATCAGGATCTTCACTCGTATCCGGACGCGGCTGTCTGCATCACCCACGGCCCATGCCGAGCGCGTGGATTTCCTGTCTTCCTCACCCAAACGAATAAAATCAGACCAATCATCATCTACAAATTTTTCCATTTCGCTGGGCGTGTCCCATGAATAGAAAAATGGAAAGAAGTCTTCGCTCTCACGTACGAACCAGCCGCGTGATTCCACTTCCTGCATGGTTTTATTGGACGCCACATCTCCACTGACCTGTTCCGGCAGGTCTTCCACGCGTCCCGATTCCCTGGAGCCGCGCGACGATACAACTTCAACCGGCCAGCGGTCGGCAAGCGGACGCATATCGATCAAAATTCCCCTGGGCACGAGCACACGCCGTATTTCACTCAGGGCATCGACCATGCCCTCGGGGTCGATACATCAGAGTGACCATGCCAGGATGGCAATGTCGAACTTCTCTTTTGGTAAAGGCATGGATTGCGAATCGGCACGCACAAGGTGAACCTTTTCCTGGAGATCATACGGCCTATCCACCCGGGCCACACGCAGCGAATCGCGGTCTGGATCGATGGCAACCGTTGATCCTGTCCATTTGGCGTATTGCCAGGTTAATCTTCCCTCACCACACCCAATTTCCAATACACGCTTGCCTGTCAGGTCTATGTACTTGCGCAGGAATTTTATTTCATTTCGTTCCGGGTCTTTTTGGAGGGTCATATCTGCAATACCTTTGCGCCGTGAATTTTCCCCTGCTTCAGTTCGAGCAGTGCCTGATCTGCATCCTTGAGATCATATTCCTACTTGGGACAGCATTGTCATCCCGATATTAATTTTCAGTGGGGCGCTTGAAATAATAGTACGTCATGGGCGGATATTGGGCGATGCCTGTCATCTCCCAGCCATCTACGCCGAATGCGTTCATTTCTGCTTCATCAAGCGTCTTCCCGCTTTCAAGGTTGCGGACGATCTGCTTATATTCCCATTTCAATTGCCTCTCAACGTAGACCATCGGTGGACGAATGGGTTCACGTGGCGGAATGATGGTGTGTTGCATAATTCACTCCTTTCACTACCTGCTAGATACTATTCTGTTTAACCTTAATTGGTTGACTCTTGGTCATGTCATGCTCCCGAAGGACACACCGCACCTGCGATGGGTGCAGGTGTCGGGACGATGTGAGCAAGAGTCAACCAATTAAGGTTAAACAGAATAGTATCTAGCAGGTAGTGAAAGGAGTGAATTATGCAACACACCATCATTCCGCCACGTG
>JANMSY010000329.1:0-4095 GCA_031389865.1 Anaerolineales bacterium
GGCAGTTACGCCACCGACCCGAATGGCACACCGCGCATTGTTGAATTTCGCGAGATGGTGCAGTCACTGAATGAAAGCGGACTGCGTGTGGTGATGGACGTTGTCTATAACCACACCAACGCCAGCGGGCAAAGTGAGAACTCCGTGCTGGATCGCATTGTGCCCGGTTACTATCACCGCTTGAACGCCGAAGGTGGCGTGGAGAAATCCACCTGTTGCGAGAACACCGCCACCGAACATGCCATGATGCGCAAGCTGATGGTCGACTCAGTGGTTACCTGGGCAAAGGAATACAAGGTCGACGGCTTCCGCTTTGACCTGATGGGTCATCATATGCTTGACGATATGAAATCCGTCCGCGCTGCGCTGGATTCGCTCACGCTCGTAAAAGATGGCGTCGATGGCAGGTCCATTTACGTGTATGGCGAGGGCTGGAATTTTGGTGAAGTTACCAGTAACGCGCGCGGCAGAAACGCCACACAACTCAACATAGCGGGGACAGGCATCGGTGTATTCAACGATCGTTTGCGTGATGCAGTGCGCGGAGGCAACCCGTTCGATGATGTCCGCCTGCAAGGGTTTGCCACGGGTCTTGCGTTTGCCAACAATGCGAATGAAAAACGTTCTGCAGAAGATCAGCAATTTGAGCTCAATGATTACAGCGATTGGATCCGCATCGGTCTGACGGGTAACCTTGCCGAATATGAACTTATCCGCGCCAATGGTGAGTCCGTCCCAGGCAGTCAGATTTCCTACAACGGTGCGCCTGCTGGCTATACTGCCGATCCGCAGGAAAACATTATCTACGTTTCTGCCCATGATAATCAAACACTCTTCGATTCCATTCAGGCCAAGGCGCCTGCCGAAGCCGCTATCGCCGATCGCATTCGCATGAACAACCTTGCGCTCAGCCTCGTGATGTTCAGCCAGGGCGTACCCTTCTTCCACGCCGGTGATGATATCCTGCGCTCCAAATCGTTTGACCCAAATTCCTACAACTCTGGCGATTGGTTCAACAAACTGGACTGGACATACGAGTCGAATAACTGGGGTGTAGGGCTTCCACCGGAAGGCACCGGTCAATGGGATATCTACAAACCGCTTCTTTCTCAGCCGGAACTTGCTCCCGCGAAAGCGGACATTGAATCCGCTTCGGCAGTCTTCCGTGAATTTCTACAGATCCGCAAGAGTTCCAGGTTGTTCCGCCTCGAAACCGCAGAACAGATTAGGAGTGTTGTTTCGTTTTACAACACGGGTCTCGAGCAGGTCCCTGGCTTGATCGTAATGGACTTGAGAGACACGGACAGCATCGACCCTGTCCACGAAGAGATCGTTATCCTCTTCAATGCCCGCCCGGAACCTGTGACGTTCAGTGACCCCGCCTTTGCCGGCAAAGGATTCGCATTAAATTCTATACAGCAGGTTTCCGCCGATGAACTGGTGCGTGATTCAAAATTCGATTCAGCCAGCGGCGCGTTTACCATCCCCGGCCGGACGACCGCGGTGTTCAACATTCTGCGTGAACCTGTCCCCGAATCCACTGCACCGGCTGCAGAGACAGTTCCTGCTGACGCCGGTTCGAGTGGGGCGCTTCCCGTGATCGGCGTGATCGGCGCACTTCTGGCTGTCATAGCCGCAGTGTTGGCGATGCGACGCAGAGCGAAGCAATAGCTTCGTACCTCATTTGGAACGCTGATGAATGTTTGAAAAAACAGGGCGACCTGTAAAAGAGGTCGCCCGAATACTTTTAAAACGCGGAAATGAAATTAGGGACACTCAATCTTATAGGTTGTCTCTGCCTGTATATTATTCGGGCTGGTGACGATCAACCGTACCCAATACGTTCCTGCTGCCACCGGCGGGGTGTAATCGACGGAGAAATTCTCCTCACCAAAGGCATCAAAATCTATTGTCTGGTTGGTCATGGCGCCGCCCGGTTGGGTTTCAAAGCGCCACCGGACCTCAGTCGGCCCATTTGTTTCAATGGTGCCGTCAATCTTAATCGGGAGGATCGGACCTAGACAGCCCGCAGCACTAATCGTTTTTGGATCCACGCTCACGATCACATTTGTCACCGATGCTGTCGGCGGTTCAATCACAGGAACACTGGCAAGGTTGCCTCCCGTACTCACTACGCTTGCAGAAACCCAACACCTCCTGCTGGAACTTGCGGGGTCAGTAATGTTCCACCAGCTTCCATCTGCTGATTTGCCCGTGATCTGTGAGCTTTGTCCCACGACCAGGGCGCTGATCGGCACCCATGCAGTACCCGGGCCGAGGCGGCAATTCACATTCACACTCGCGGGGAAGGCAACCGGAACAGACGGTGTTGCCGTCGCAGGAGGCGGAACTGTATTTGGTGGCGGGGGAGTTTGCGTGGACAAACCTGTGGGAAATGACAACGTTACTGTTGGGGATGTTATTATCTGCAGAGTAGGCGTTTCGGTCACCGGAAGATTTGATGGCAGGTTGCAGGCAAGCATTGACAGAACGAGCATGAGTGTGGGGAACAAAGTTTTCGGTTTCATAGTCTCTCCTTTACGTGAATCTATCTTACCCAATCATCATATCATTGGCAATAGACCCATGGACTCGTTCCATTAAATAAAATAGAGCGGATGTTTCATCCGCTCGATATGTTTCCTATTATCTCCTAATTGGATATGACGATCTGGATTTCCCGGAGAACAATCGGATCAGGCTTTTCATAACGCTGATGGATGTGACCACGACAACAACGATGATAATAATGGTCGGTACAAAGTTGAAGAGACGTGACAGTTCATCTGCGGCTTCCAGAATTCCGATGGATGCCAGGGCTTCGGGAGTAATCCCTAAGATATCGGGAGTCCTCAGAATAATCACTGTAAGGATCATTCCAGCAATATCCATCACAATGCCAAGGATGCGTGTGATCGACGACCAATATTTTTGGCCAAGCATGAAGCCGCTGAACACGATCTGTATCAATCCCATAATATTGATCCAGGGCAGGAAGCGGAAGAAGGATTCAGTCAGTACGGGTAATGTGACCCATGTGCCGTCATTGGAGAACCCAACGGCAAACAGGTTGGGATACAGATTGAGAACGACCAGCCCCAGAGCTGTGAAAATAATGGTGGCGATCTCATCGGGCAGATCGATCCTGTCGGGGTCTGGTTCGCTCTGTAAATCCTTCGGGTCCCAGTCCTTGAACTCTTTCTCAAATTCATCGGCGGCTTTTGTCCGTTCGATGATGGCGAAAACCAGCACAATGTTTCCAAAGGCGGCGATCAAACCGCTGAGCAGGCCGCCGAACCACTCGCCCATGGTAGACACGAACGCGGGACCGGTCAGGCCAGTCTTGCTTAGACCAATTCCCAGTCCGATTAGGGATACACCGGCAACAACAGCGAACACGATCCGGACTACGATCTCAAAGATGGGGAACAAGCGCGGCCCGATGAGATACGGGTGTGTCTTGTACTTTGCGGCGACCTCGCGCGGCGAGCCATATTCCTTCAGCAATTCCATCACTATCGCGTCGTCTGCCGGACCGTCGGCCTGCTTCCGCTCATCGAGCATATCCTCGAGCGTGGAGCGGATCTCGGCTTCGATATCCGAGCGGTTCCTGCGCGGCAGGTGTTTTCCGACTTCTGCAATATATTTATCGATCAGGTTCATTTCGTTCTCCTTCCTTATGACAACATTTGTTTCATGGTCTCAGCCATTGTTGACCATTCACGTTTGAGTTTCGCCAGCACCGCGCGTCCCTGCGTGCTGATGACGTAATAGCGCCGTGGACGGGATTCGTCCATGATGCGCCAGTCGGACTGGAGCAGTCCCTGCGACTCGAGTCGGCGCAGCAGGGGATAGAGCGTGCTCTGGTCTATCTCCATTCCTTGTTCAGAGAGAGCCTTGAGCAGAGAGTAACCGTACTCCTCCCTGCCCAACTGGCTCAGCACCGCAATGGACAGCACCCCGCGTCGCAATTCCAACAACATATTTTGTACAAGTTCATCGTTTTCCATAGCTCACCTTATTATGGTCGCATTGTACTGTATGACATACAGTATGTCAAGGGTGAAAGTATAATGTGGTAAAACAGGAAGGCGA
>JANMSY010000383.1:0-2352 GCA_031389865.1 Anaerolineales bacterium
GTTTCGACGCGTTTGAAGGTCAGTTCATAGCCCGCCTTCTTTAGCAGACGGGACATCAACTCCGAATCGCTTTTAGAATTTTCAATGTTTAATAAGGCAATTGATTTTTCAATAATACCTCGGTATTCTTCTGTCATACCCGAAAGAACGTCGGGACGATGTGCGAGGAGCGTGTTCTCCGCGACGCGGCAATCTCATCGAATTGGGAGATTGCTTCGGGCAAGTGCAAGATCACCCTCGCAATGACCCTAGTGCAGGTGTGACACTACTCATTTAAAGAACTCACCAAATAAATCCTTCCATTCAGAATTCATACTGTTTACCAAATCCATCTTTTTCTTTCGGGAACCTGCTTTAATCTGTTTCTCTCGAGCGATTGCGGCATTCACATCATCACCGCATTCAAAATACACCAACTTGTCAACATTGTATTTGTTGCTGAATTTACTGCCTGTGCCAGATTTATGTTCAAGGACCCTGCGCTGTAAGTTATTCGTTACACCGGTATATAAAACGGTATTATGAGTGTTGGTCATAATGTAAACACAATATTGCCTATCGCTCATATTCTCTATCCTTTGTCCTTGCGTTATTGTCATTGCGAGGCGTTCTTCCCTGGCACCGCCCGCCACATCGGCTTCGCATTCGCGGAGCGATGCCGAAGGGGCAGGTGTGCCGAAGCAATCTCCGGTTACACGAGGGGATTGCTTCCCTTCGACAGACTCAGGACAGGCGTCGCGAAGAACAAGAACGCTCCTCGCAACACTTGCACCAGCACGCAAGTGCAGGTGTGACACTGGCATCCTCGCAACGACATCGATTACTTTACTTTGGGCGGGGGCGGTTCATTCAATACAAGCCAGTATAGTCCCATGTGCTGGATCGCTTCAACAAATTGTGTGAAGTCCACCGGTTTGCGAATGTAGCTGTTGGCGCGCAGGTCATAACTTTGTGCGATATCCTGTTCTTCCTGAGAGGTGGTCAGGATCACCACAGGCAGGCGGCTGGTGCGTTCATCGGCGCGGATCTGCCGCAGCACCTCCATCCCAGCTACACGCGGAAGTTTAAGATCGAGCAAGACCAGGGCCGGCAGCTCGTTCACATCCCGACCTGTGAACTGTCCGCCTCCGAATAAATAATCCAGCGCTTCCTGCCCGTCTTCCACGACAACCAATTCATTTGCAATGTTACTCTTTGCAAATGCGCGTTGAGTCAGCCCAATGTCGCTGGGGTTATCTTCCACGAGTAGAATGACTTTGTTTTTCATTGTTTATCCTCCAACAGTTAAAAACGTCCCGAAGGCTGCCGTCTGCCGCTTAAATTGCTCGAATTAAACCTCCAGAAAGAGCATTCTGGATAGGTATTCGGGACGGTGTTTAACATTACTAATTACCATCCAACGTAAAGTAGAATGTGGAACCCTCCCCCACTTCAGAGGATGCCCATATACTTCCCCCATGCCGATTGATAATTCGCTGAACAGTTGCCAGCCCAACACCCGTGCCGGAAAACTCTGAGGCTCTGTGCATGCGTTGGAAAGCCCCGAATAGTTTGTTCGCATATGTCATATCAAAACCTGCGCCGTTATCGCGCACAAAGAAAGCACTTTCGCCTTCTATAACGGTTTGCCCAAACTCGATGCGTGCCTCTTGTTTTTTGCCGGTAAACTTGAAGGCATTTTCCAGCAGGTTGGTAAGCGCGACATCCAACAGTTTCGGGTCGCCTGTGGCGGTCAATCCTTTTTGGATCGCAAATTCCACTTGTCTGTTATCTGGCTTTGTTTCCTGCAAGCGTGCCGCTACGGTTTCAGCGATGGCGCTGAGATCCACATCTTCTTTATTCATCTCGGCGCGTGTGATGCGTGAAAGTTTTAATATGTCATCGATGAGACCGTCCATGCGTTGGGCTTCAGCGCGCACTTTTTGAATATGGGCCTGCCCCTGTTCATCAAGGAGGGGCCCATAATCCTCCAGCAAAGCCAGGCTCCAGCCGTCAATGCCGCGTAATGGGGAACGTAAGTCGTGAGAAACTGAATATGAGAAGGCTTCCAGTTCCTTGTTTGCGGCTTCGAGTTGCGCAGTGCGTTCCACGATGCGTTGCTCGAGGGTTTCGTTGAGCTGGCGAATTTCCTCTTCCGCCCTCTTGCGCTCGGTGATATCGCGGATATTGCATTGGATGACCTTGTGGTGATTTACCTGATAAACGTTGCTGACGAACTCCACGTTAATCCGTTGTCCATTTGCAGTTTCCAAGGGCAGGTCTTCGTAACGGATATATTCTTTCTCCTGCAATTCCAGGAAGTTTTCCTTGCTCGCCGCGATATCCTTGAAGAAACCCAGTTCCCAGATGGTC
>JANMSY010000422.1:0-5728 GCA_031389865.1 Anaerolineales bacterium
GTGGTAATTTGCACTGCACCTGATAAATCCAGAAACGCTGAAAAGTACGTATCAATAGATGAAACTGCAGATCGCGCCGGAAATCCAGATCATCGGAGAGCAGCAGGATGAGACCGAGCTCGAGCCGCTCTACCGGGTCATGATCCATAATGATGATGTCACGCCGATGGACTTTGTTGTGCATATCCTGAAAACAATCTTCTATCTTTCCAATAACAGGGCAGCCGAAATCATGTTCACTGCTCATTTTTCAGGCATCGCCTATGTGCAAACCCTTCCCAAACCGGAAGCGGAGAAACGCATTCAAAAGGCACACTTTGCTGCAGGGCTTGAAGGCTATCCGTTGCATTTTTCGATGGAACCTGAGTAGGATTGATTGCGTTCAACGGACGCATTACCGGTAATCTGTCCTTCCACTACAGGGCTGCAAGAAACGGGCAGCCCTTCCGCGTAGGATGAGGAAGGCTTTGGAGTTAGCATGCACGTCCCAGCCATTACATCTCTTTCCAGCACGCAAATATTTGATCAGTCTCCCGCCATCGATATGCTCACGCGCATCAACCTTGACGACCTGGTTTCATCCTTCGGCTGGCAGGGTCAGCCTCTCCTCGCTGCGGTGCTGCGGCGGTTGTTTCTCAAACCTGCGCACAAGTTCGCTCAACAAATAGTGGAGTACGATCATCTGGTTGGGCACGTGGGACTCAACGAAGCCTCCTCTCAGTTCCTGCAAACGCATTACATCAGCGATCTACGCGTCCACGGGTGCGAACATGTGCCAGCCAGTGGACCGATCCTCGTCCTCTCCAATCACCCCGGGCTGACAGATACTCTCTGCCTCTTCAGCGCCCTCAACCGCTCAGATCTCCGCATTCTTGCCTTGCACCGTCCATTTTTAGCTTCGCTTGTCAACGTTACAAAAAACCTCTTTTACCTCAGCGACGATCCTGCTGAACGCATGCGCGCCGTAAGGCAGGTCTCTGCGCACTTACGTGCGGGTGGCGCGGCGCTCACCTTCCCGGCAGGAAAGATCGAACCCGATCTGGATGTTCACCCAGGGGCGCTGGATTCGCTCAACGATTGGACGGATTCATCGGCAGTCTTTCTACGTTTCGCGCGGGACACAAAAATTGTTCCCGTTATCGTGAGCGGTGTCATCTGGGAGCGGACCGCGCATCACTGGCTGACGCGCCTTAAACGGACGCGTGATGACCGTGAAAGACTTGCAACTGCCTTGCAGTTGCTCGCCATGGTCGTCCGTGATGCCCGCCCGACAACCGTCCATGTGCGGTTCGCGAAACCCATCAGCGTGGACGAAGTCGGTTCAACAAAGCCCGCCTGTGTTCATAAGGTGCTCATGGAGCGGATGCGTTGCCTGATCGAAAATCAAAACGACGGGGATGGAGAATCCATCCTTTGAGCACAACATCTCCACCGTATGAACACAATCCCCGTCTCCCTCCGAGAGACGGGGTAGGGGTGAGGGCCAAACCAAAATATCTGCGCACGTTAACAATTTATCTTGTTCTCATCACGCTTCTTTACATCGCCCTGCGCAACGCACCTTTCATTGAGATCTGGGGCGCACTCAAGCAATTACGACTCTCTCAGATTGGGATCCTTTTCGTGCTCAATGTGGCGGTCATCCTGGCAATGGCTGCACGCTGGTGGATCATTGTGCATGCAGACAATCCATCCGTTCCATTTTGGCCGTTGGTCAAATACCGCCTGTCCGTGTTTGGCTTGAGTTACTTTACGCCAGGTCCGCAGGTCGGAGGAGAACCGTTGCAGGTCTTTTACCTGCAGCGCAATCATGGGATTACCCTTGCACGCGCCACATCCGCAGTGATCATGGATAAGCTGCTCGAATTCCTTGCCAACTTCATCCTCATCGGGGTGGGGATAACAGCAGCACTGCGAGTGGGGATGATCTCACAAAACGGCACGCAGGGGCTCGGGAGTCTGATCCCGCTGGCGGTGATTTTGGTGTGGCCCGTTGTCCATTTGATATTGCTGTATAGGGGTCGTTATCCCATTTCGGGACTCCTGCGCGCCGCCGCACCCATCATCAGAAATCCAAACTGGGTACGGCTCATCATCGTATCTGAGCGAATGGCGGCTTCCTTCACACGCAGAAAATTGCCAGCGCTGCTGGTTGCGCTTTTCTTCTCCATGCTGGCATGGGCAGGCATGGCTGCAGAATATTTTTTGATGGCATCCTTTTTGAAGACCGATCTTTCGTTCGAACAAACTCTCGCCGCGCTTACTGCCGCGCTCTTCGCTTTCCTCATGCCGTTGCCCGGTGGGTTGGGCGCGCTGGAAGCGAGCCAGGTCTACGCGTTGACATCCATGGGCTACGCACCTGCCATTGGGATCAGCTTAAGCCTGCTCATGCGCGCCCGCGATGTTTTGAACGGAGGCGTTGGATTATTGCTCGCCGCAAAATTCATTCGCGACTTCAATTCCCAACGAGCATTTAATAATGTGCAATCCATTTAGGAATAAAGGAGTAAAACATGAACCTTACTGGCAGACATTACGGCATCATCCTCTTCACTCTGGCAACCGCGTTCCTGCATATCGTGTTATATCCGGATATCATGTTCACGTTGAATGGGCTCGGGTATGTCGGTCTGCTCGGCGCCTATTTCCTGCCTGTTTCATTCCTTCAGCAACGGCACAATCTGGTCTGGTGGGCATTGGCTGGCTATACGGCCCTCACGATCATCCTATGGGTGATCATGGGCGATAAAACCTTTGTAACAGGTACATCGAGCGCAACCGGTTATTATGCAAAAGCCGCCGAAGTCATTTTGCTGGCCTTCCTTTTTGCAGACAAACCGAAATGATATTCAAGTCAGGGGGTAAAATATCTCTGTGAATCGGAAAACAATTTATTTCACTGCGCCGGGACAAGTTACCCTCCGCGAGGAGACTCTTCCTGTGCCGGGTACGGATGAGGTGTTGGTGGAGACGATCTGCTCCGCGATCAGCGCAGGTACAGAAATGCTGATCTATCAGGGCCGCTTTCCGCGGGACCTTGAAGCTGATTCCGTTATTTCAGGTTTGCGCGGCAGCTTCCAGTATCCAATGGCATACGGGTACGCAAGCGTCGGGGTGGTGAGGGAAACAGGTTCACACGTAGAAAAGTCATGGCGGGACAAAGTAGTCTTCGCATTTCAACCGCATACATCTCACTTCATCGCTCAGCCTTCATCCCTCATCCTTTTACCCGAAGGGCTCTCCCCTGAAACAGCCTGCTTTCTTCCGAACATGGAAACAGCGGTCAATCTGGTGCAGGACGGCGCGCCGATATTGGGCGAGCGTGTCCTTGTGCTGGGACAGGGCATCGTGGGGTTGCTTACTGCATCCCTGCTCAGTGAGTTTCCACTTAATACATTGGTCACTGTGGATCGCTTTGAATTAAGACGTCAGATGTCAAACATTGAACGGTACGCACAGCATGTCACTCCTCCCACTTCGCTTGACCCCCGCTCTGCACATTTTCGCGAACAGGCACTAGCTCTCCTCCAGCCAGGCGCCGATTTGACGTTTGAGCTAAGCGGGAATCCTGCCGCGCTAAATGATGCAATTGCGCTAACCACATTCAGCGGACGTATTGTCATGGGCTCGTGGTACGGCGAAAAGCAGGCAGAAGTTGATCTGGGTACCGCTTTCCATCGCTCACGTATCAAGTTGATCTCTTCACAAGTCAGTACCATTTCACCAGAACTCAGCGGACGATGGGATAAGGCACGCCGCTTTGACGTGGCATGGAAGGCACTCGAACAAATCAAACCTGAAAAGTGGATCACGCATCGTTTTTCACTGGATCAGGCAAAAGAGGCCTATCATCTGCTGGATGAGAATCCACAGGAAACCGTTCAAGTCGTTTTTGATTACAGGCAATGAAGTTCCATTACACCACTCTCGAAGAATGTCACAGTGCCACAGGAGTCGTGATCGTCATTGATGTCCTGCGTGCATTTTCCACCGCTGCCTATGCCTTCTCGCGCGGCGCGAAAGAGATTCTGCTTGTCAGCACGGTGGAGGAAGCTTTGGCGCTCAAGACGGAAATCCCGAATTCAAAAGCCATGGGTGAAGATGGTGGGTTGCCGCCTGATGGGTTTGACTTTGGCAACTCCCCCACTTATATTAGCCAGGAGAATCTCACTGGCATCACATTGATCCAGCGCACCGGCGCAGGCACGCAAGGTGCAGTACGCAGCCAAAAAGCGCATGTGATGCTCGCAGCCAGCTTTGTCGTGGCGGCAGCAACAGTTAGCTTTGGGTCCACTCTTGGTGCGGATGAGGTCACCTTTGTGATTACAGGCAAATCCTGCAGCGGCGGCGATGAAGATCTCGCCTGCGCCGAATATCTCGAAGCGCTGATGAAAGGCAATCAGCCAGACCCGAAGCCTTTTATCCAGCGCGTGTTTGAATCAAGAGACGCGCTCCAGCATTTGGACCCCGCGCAGACAGGTTTCCCATTGTCCGATTTGGAGCACTGTACCCGAATTGACAAGTTTGATTTCGCCATGCCCATCACACGCGAACATGGAAAACTCATCATGCATGCGATAAGACCAGATTGATTCCAGGTTATGTCATGCTGGGCCCTTCGACTTCGCTCAGGATAAACTCCGCGAAGCATCTCTACAACCATGTCCAGAGATCCTTCGGTCGCACCAGGCGTTTCCTCAGGATGACCACATCCAGGCCCGACAGCCTTTCTGAATATGGAGAACTGATATGTACACACTCGGAGTAAAGCGGGATTTTATAGCCAGGCACTTCCTCATCGGCGGAGATTGGGGGCCGGAGAATTTTCCCAACTCGCATCATTATGTCCTTGAATTGCAGCTGACGGGAACGGAACTCGATCAGCACGGCTATCTCGTTGACATTGTGGATGTGGAAAAACATCTCGATGAGATCGTGAATTATTACAGGGAGCAAATGCTAAATGATACGCCCGAGTTTGCAGGCTTAAATCCATCCATTGAGCATTTCTCGCGCATCCTCGCCACCTCCCTGAGTGACCGCATCCAAGCGGACAATATCACCGTCCTCAAAGTTATGTTGTGGGAAAATGAGTCCGCGTGGGCAGCGTATGAGTTGAAACGTCAGGGTCTCGATACGAACGGGGCTGTGGTTACGTAGGTCCCGTAGGGAGGTATAGAAACTCGCCCCGTTTTACTCGACCACCACAGCCAATGCATATCGGATTCATTATCTACGGCTCGCTCGACATCTTAAGCGGCGGATATTTATATGATCGCAAGCTAGTCGAATACCTGCGCGGACAGGGCGACTCGGTCGAGATCATTTCCCTGCCCTGGAGAAATTACGCCGCGCATTTGACTGATAATTTCCACTTTAGGCTTCCGATAAATCTTGATCTCCTCATTCAGGACGAACTCAACCATCCATCCTTAATACTTGCCAATCGCGGGAAACATCCATATCCCATCATTTCGCTGGTCCATCACCTGCGCTGTTCAGAGTTAAGACCAAAATGGCAGAATGCCTTCTATCGCTTCATTGAGAAGCAATACCTGAGATCCGTGGATGGATTCATCCTCAATTCAGAAACTACACAGGCAGCAGTAACCAGTCTATTGAAGAGTGATAAGCCAAATATCGTTGCCTATCCCCCCACCGATCGATTCGACCCGGCGATCTCTGAAGATGAGATCATTCGACGCGCACAGTCGCATCCGCTGCGGAT
>JANMSY010000433.1:0-3095 GCA_031389865.1 Anaerolineales bacterium
TTCCGCAGCCTTGGATGCATCAGAAGCTGTGGCAGGTTCCTCCATCTCGGGAGCCATCAGCACTTCAGGTGCGCCGCCACCCCCTCCAAATCCCTGCAGAGGCCCGTCAAACGAGTTTTGGCTTCTCTGTGATGCCATGCCTGCAAATGAAAGTCCAATGACCACAAATATAGTAACCACGGCCAGAATGATAAATAGGATGCGTTTCATGTTTTTCTCCTTCATGAATGTACGATGATTTCACCCGGATGACGATGCCTATCCTTTAAATGTTCCCCGACCCGGCGCTAAATACCAGCCCGCAACTACCTTTACTGATTGCTAATTACTGGCTACTGAGCCCCACTACCACCCCTCTGCAATCCTCACCGCATGTTTCTCTGGCAAACCAGCATCACGGATGCGTTTTTGCACCTCGGGAATATTATAAGCTGCGCGGCGCGGTTCCCACGTTTTTGCCGTGCTGTCATAGATCGCGTATGCAGCGCGCGCATCGCGGTCACGCGGCTGGCCCACCGAGCCGGGGTTGGCGATCAGCCTTGGCTCCAGCTTGATCGGCTCGCCCGCCCTGATCGGCTTGAGGTTGACGCGGTCCGTTTTTTGATCGAGCTGGAACATGCACTGCAAATGGGAATGCCCCACGAAGCACCAGGGTGTGGTGAAATGGTCAAAGTTCAAACGTGCTGCAAGAGTATTCAAAATATATTCCCAGACGGAATCACGCGGGCTGCCATGCACAAGGCTGGCATCTTCGCGCACCTTCAGGCTTGAGGAAAGTGAGCGCAGGAAATCCATATTATCTGCGGTTAGCACACGCTCATGATACACAAGTGTGCGGCGCGCGTCACCGTTAAATGCTTCAAAGGGGATCTTACCGATCACCGCCACATCGTGGTTGCCAAGGATACAGGTGAGACTCGGTATCTCCCGCATGAGCTCGAGCACCGCGTTCGGGTCGGGTCCATACCCCACCAGGTCCCCCAGGCACCAGGTTTCATCCACGGTTCCCGCATCGTTGAGTACCGCTTCCAGGGCCGTATAGTTCGCATGAATGTCAGACATAACGAGAATACGCATAATTACTCCAGCCGCGCCGCAAGTCGTTCCATGATCGTTTCAGCCACTTCACTCTTGCTCATCAGCGGCAGTGATTCTGTACGGCCATCTGCAAATATTAATGTGACACGGTTCGTGTCGACCGCAAAACCAGCATCCCCCGCGGAGATGTCATTGGCAGCGATGAAATCCAACCCTTTGGATTTTAACTTAAGTGCAGCGTTTTCCAGCAGATCGCGGGACTCGGCTGCAAAGCCCACCACAACGAACGGATGATTTCGCTTCGCGCCAAGCCGCTGTCTGGATACCGTTTTCAAAATATCGTTTGTCGCCTCAAGCTCGATCTGCGGAACCCCGCCATCCTTCTTGATCTTGTCCTTCGCCTGATTCTTCGGACGGAAATCTGCCACGGCCGCGGCCATGATGAGCGCGTCGCTATCATCCACTTGATTCAGCACGCAATCCAGCATTTGCTTCGCAGTCTCCACTTCCATGACGTGCGCTCCAATCGGAGGCGTCAACGCGGTGGGAGTCGTGATCAACGTGACCTGTGCGCCCGCATCCAACGCAGCTTGCGCCAGAGCATACCCCTGTTTCCCTGAGGAGCGATTGGTCAGCACACGGACGGGGTCGAGCGGCTCCTGAGTCCCGCCGGCGGTGACAATGATTTTTTTGGCAGCGAGCGGGCCGTTATATCCGAGAGCGAGGCGGGCATGTCCCAGAATCTCCATGGGCTCGAGCATGCGTCCCGGCCCAGTGAGACCCGATGCGAGATGTCCCTCGGCCGGGCCGACGATGATCGCGCCGCGTTTCTTCAGTGTATCCACATTTTCCTGGGTGGCAGGGTGATCGAACATACCGCCATCCATGGCCGGCGCGATCAGCAACGGACAGTTTGCCGCCAGCGCTGTGACCGTGAGCAATGAATCGGCCTGGCCGTGTGCCAGTTTGGCCATCGTATTTGCCGTGCAGGGAGCGATGATGAGCAGGTCAACGGTATGGCCCAGACCCACATGCAAAACGTGAGCTTCATTTCCCCACAGGTCTGAATCCACGAACGCGCGTCTTCCCGTTACGGACTGGAAGGTAAGGACTGTGATGAATTTTTCAGCTGCGCCCGAGAGGATCACATCCACCTGCGCGCCGGCTTGTGTAAGCCTGGAAGCCAGGTCCGCAGCTTTATACGCAGCGATCGAGCCCGTAACACCGAGGAGTATGCGCCTGCCTGAAAGGACTGACATACGCTGATTATACTTCTGTTAGCGGGAACGTCACTTCATACCCTGTCATTACGTCCCCTTCATACTCAAACCTGGCAGAGAAGAATTTCCCGGTCTCGATCCACGGGAAAAAGATATGATCGCTCTCCCACAACTTCAAACCCGTCAACTCCTCGTCATTGATCCACGCCAGTGTGCCTTCCGGAGAATCGATCATCTCACCGCTGAACTCCGTTGCAGTGAAAACGAAAACATACCAATCATTCCCTTTAAAGTTTGGAAACATCAACAAACCGTGCAAACGTGGGTGCTCGATGACAAGCCCTGCCTCTTCCTGCACTTCCCGCTTGATACACTCTTCAGGCGTTTCTCCCGCCTCGAATTTTCCGCCCAACCCATTCCATTTTCCTTCATGGATGTCGTTCACTTTTTTATTGCGCTGCACCAGATTTAACGAAAATCTTGGTTCTGACTGTGACCTTGTAACACAGAGTAACTACTCAAGTGCTCAATGATATAAATTGTGTTTCTTTTGTTATAGTAATCTCGGCAAATTCCTCAAATCATGTGCAATTCCACTCACCAATATTTCTGGAGATGTTCCTTACTTTGAGGGTTATTTGCTTGTTACTTGGACATTTTTTCGTTGACATGTTTGACTCGTTGAATACTAACCTTAGAGACTGTTTCTTAAAGGCTTCTTTACCACAGAGCGCACAGAGAACACGGAGAAAAACTCTCTAAAAATCTCTGTGGACTCTGTGATCTCCGTGGTTAATGCTCTTTTTTACGATAGCAATTGGACTTAAGAAACACTCT
>JANMSY010000442.1:0-4301 GCA_031389865.1 Anaerolineales bacterium
GACCCCGCCTGTGGCTCAGGGACATTTCCTTTGGGTGCGTATCAGTATCTATTAGACTGGCACCTGGATTGGTATATCAATCATGAGCCAGAGAAGGCGGCAACGGGCAAAAACCCTGCTGTTTTCCAAACCAAAGATGGCTGGAAATTAACGACTGCAAAGAAGAAGGAAATCCTGCTCAACAACATCTTCGGTGTAGACATTGACGCGCAAGCCGTGGAAGTGACGAAACTCTCGTTGCTCTTGAAGGTGCTGGAAGGCGAAAGCAATGAGACGATCGGCTCGCAGTTGGCGTTGTTTCAGGAGCGCGTATTGCCAGACCTGGGACATAACATTAAATGTGGAAACTCGTTGATCGGCTATGACTATTTTGAAGGGCATATGTTCGTGGAGCAAGAGGAACGCGAGCGCGTGAACGCCTTTGATTGGAAAGCCGAGTTTCCACAAGTGTTTATTCAGGGTGGATTTGATGCTGTCTTTGGCAACCCCCCTTATATTCGGATTCAAGTATTACAGGAAACATCGTCCATCAATGTTGAGTATTACAAGAAAACATATCAAGCCGCCAGCAAGGGCAATTATGATATTTATGTAGTCTTTGTTGAAAAGTCTTTGAGCCTTCTCAATGAAAAAGGACGACTGGGTTTCATCTTGCCGCACAAGTTCTTCAATGCTCAATACGGCGAGCCTTTGCGCAGTGTAATTGCAAGCGGCAAGCATCTTGCTAAAGTAGTTCATTTTGGAGATCAACAAGTCTTTGAAAACGCAACAACTTATACATGTTTGATGTTCCTTGATAAAGTAGGACATGATGAATTTGAATTCGAGAAAGTAAAGAGTTTAAATGATTGGCGTATGGCTCAGAAGACTTCTGAGGTCTCGGAGACTTCAGAAGTCTTGACAGGCAAAATCAACGCCAGCAGCATAACCGAAAGTGAATGGAATTTTTCAGTTGGAAAAGGCATTGAGTTAATCGAGAGATTTTCTCGAATGCCTGTTAAGTTAGAAAATATTGCCAACAGAATATTTCAGGGTTTCAAAACTGGCGCAGACCCCGTGTTTATTTTAGAAGAACGAGAAAACGGAAAATATTACTCAAATGCTTTGAAAAAAGAAATTTCAATTGAGAAAACTTTATTGCGCCCATTATATAAATCGGGCGAAATGAAGCGATACATTCTGCATGAAAATTCCCGACATGTGATTTTTCCTTATCGAAATGGCGCGCTAATTGACTGGAGCGAAATTTCTACAAAGACTCCCAAAACAGCCGAATACCTTATGTCTTGCAAAGAACTATTGGCAAATAGAGAAAACGGTCGTTGGGTTGGAAGTCAATGGTATTGTTACAGCAGAAATCAAGCATTGGAAATAATATCAAGCCCTAAAATACTTACTGCCGATTTGAACCCATTTGCTAACTATTGTTACGATGAATCAGGAGAAGCATGTTTTCCTGGCGGCGCAGCAGGTGGCTACGGTATCGTTCTTGATAAAAGTATGTATTTGTATGTTCTTGGTTTATTGAATTCAAAAGCGGTTGATTATTACCATAAAACAATATCAACAAACTTTCGCGGTGGCTGGTTCGGCTACGATGCAAAAATAATTCGCAATATTCCAATTCGTCCCATCAACTTCTCCGACCCTGCCGAAAGAGCCATGCACGATAAGATAGTCTCGCTGGTCCAGCGAATGCTGGCATTGCACAAGCGCGATCCACGCACGCCACAGGAGCAGGGTACGGTGAAGCGCGAGATCGAGTCCACGGATAGGCAGATTGATAAGCTGGTCTATGAGTTGTATGGGTTGTCCCCTGACGAAATCCACATAGTTGAAGGAAAGTAAAAAATGATGTTCAAGAACATAATTACGTTTACTACTTTACTTTTGGCTATCTCAGCGATTGGATTGCTGTTTTTTCCATCGAAGATGCTGGCAGTGGTGGGTATTGTTGGCAACGACCAACTTGATTTTCTTTTACGAGCATCGGGTGTTGGTGTGGCGTCGCTTATTCCCGGTGCCTGGGCATTGCGTACATCTACTGTTTCGCCAGTTTCGCGCGCAGTGCTTATTGGCCTCACAGTTTACATGTTTCTCAGTTCCATAGTGGACTTCCACGCATTCACACGATCAATCGTTAGCACAGCTTCGATCCCTAGTATTGCTTTCAGGGTGCTATTGGGAATTACAATTCTCTGGCTTGCTCTTAAAAAGACATGACAAAATTCCCTCCAGCAAAAAGAAAGTAGGTCAGCAAACAAAATAGGCGGCGAGTCCTTCAAGGACTCGCCGCCTGTTTTTCTACATTTGATAGCTATACATCAATTGGCGATGTCTCTGCCAAGGTTGATGAAGCCCACGTTCGTGATCACCTGCGTTGTCTGAACGCTGTTGCGGAAGATCACGATAGTCTGGGTGGAGGCGTTGCCTTGCACGATGGTCACGGTCGCACTCCTGCCTGCCAGATTCTCACTGATGAGGCGATTCGCTGGGATGGTGTAGATATCTGTTACTGTGTATCCCGCGCGTGCCGCTTCGGTGATCGTCAATGGTCCAACGGGCACGACGATCAGGGATGTGCATGCACCAACCGGGATGGTTCTGGTCTTGCCTGCGAAGGTGAAGGTGAAGTTACCACTGACGCCTGCGCCATCGGCTTCCTTACAGATCTGGAGACGACCTGTGGGCGCTGGTGTGGCTGTAGGAGTGATTTGGGGTGTGCGGGTCGGCTTGGGTGTGACGAATGGGGTCGGTGTCTTGGTGGGCAGACCACTGATCTTGTTAGTAAATGTTACCTCGGTCACGCCGGTGCCGATCTTGACGACTACTTTTCCAATCGCGACATTCTTACTGACTGTACGGCTGTCGGGCAGGACTTCGATACGAGTGACGACATACCCAGCGGGGATGACTTCCTGGACGGTGACATTCGTATTCAGAGGGAACTGTCCGGCGAGCACGCAATAGCCATCATTATTTCCGGCAGGTACGCTATAGGGAGTGCCATTCACATTGATGGTGAAGATGGTTCCGGGCGTAACGCCTGTTCCAGCCACTTTGCAGACCTTGAGCTGTCCGAGGTTGGCTGCGGGCGTATTGGTAGCCGAGGGCGCACACGATGATCTTTGAACGGTATTTGTGTCTAATGTCACCGCGCCATTGAGGGCATACAAGCCGCCGTTCGAGGATGCACCGGTAGTGATAGTGATGGAGGCCAGCGCCAGGATATTTCCCTGGAAGCTGGTGCCCGTTCCCAGGGTCGCAGAACTGCCGACTTGCCAGAAGACATTGCACGCTTGAGCACCGTTGATAAGCAAGACGTTGGAAGCGCTGGCTGTGGTAAGGGTACTACCTATTTGGAAGATGAAGACACTATTTGGGTTACCCTGGCCGTCGAGGGTGAGCGTCCCTGTCAGTTGGGCAGAGGACGAGAAACAGTACACACCCGGGGTGAGGGTTAAGCCGCCGAGATCCTGGCCAGTCAAATCCGTATCGCATGCCTGCCCGGCGAGAGCATTATATGCAGTGGTCGCGTCAGCCTGGGCCTGGGCTGCCACAGCGTCGCCGGCGTGTATCGTCCCAAGCACGATCCCAGGCGGGAATCCAGTCACCGCACTCCCTGGGCTCACTCCCAGATCGCCAGTCACAACGGTCGGGCCGGTATTCGTGACCGTACTGGCACCTAGCACAGCGAAACTGGCAGCCGTTCCAAGACCAGGGTTGGTCGCGGCGGCGGCGCGGCTGGCCGACTGGGCGGTCGCCATCCCGAAGACCAGTGCGACGAGCAGGATGCCGCGCATTGACTTGCTGATTAACGTTTTCATGATAAAGACTCCTTATATAATCTTTTCAAAACCAATGGATTGAAGATCGAATACTGCTATCTTCTACCAAACGAAACCCAGCCCTTAATACAAGTGCAATGCTGGGTTAAACTGTTCAATATGGAATTGTGAGTTCAGGAAGGTGTTTTTCAGCAAAGCCATCTCTTCGGTGCGCGTACTAGCATACACAGCCAATAAAAAAGCCCTGCTCTTGGGTTGAGCCTGTCGCAATGTGATACTTAAATCTATTTTGCTGTGCATTGGATACCAACGATACGTCAGATACTTAATATTATATTAATCAATGATACAACCTTATGATGCAGGATACAAGACTTTTTGTGAGAAAAGGTTACAAGCGCAGATGTAATACTTTCTTGCTTTGCTGATCTTTAAAATATTCGGGATATGCCTGTCTGCTAAAAATCTTCCAATATCCAATTATAGTTTGTCACCCTGAGCGCTTTGAAATTG
>JANMSY010000489.1:0-3097 GCA_031389865.1 Anaerolineales bacterium
CTTGATCGGGTCGTAATGCTTTCACTCCTTACGTTCGCGTTCGGAGTGGTTTTTTCCCTCTTCATGCCGTATTTGTGGAACCAATATCAAACATCCACAACGCTGGTCAAACAATGGGTATCGGTGCTTGCGCTGGTTTCAGCATTATGCTTCGCGTTCAATTCAGCAGCCCTTGTATTCATCACCGCACTGATCTTTCAATTCTTTGTTTGTGCCATCCTGATCTCCCCGGGTTTTTCCTCATTTCATAAACTTCTTGAACAAAGGCACACGGTCCGTTTTTTCATCGCCTGGATCCTGGGTGGTTTGTTCTCCTTTTTTGGATTGGGCTTTCTGCAAAATTTTTACCCAAGTTACTGGGAATTCATTCTTTTGGGAATCACGCTTAACATCCTTGCCACACTTGCCTGGGAAATCATTCTTGAACACGCGCTGTTTTCCATTAAGGAAACCTGGCGGCAAAAGGTCATACCACTGGCAGCCCTGGTGCTGGGCGTTGTTTTCATTGTTTTGACAGCCAGGCTTCTGGTTGCCTACGACCGGATTTTCTCACTTGATTTCTTCCTGCCAGATACACATCTCCTCGCGGTGTTTTTCGGTGTAGCCATCCTTTCTCAAAGCTGGACTGCTTTCATCCTCAACAAACTGGATCAAATCAACTGGCGCGACTCCCGCTTTATCTGTTGGATCAAGTTCAACCTGCCCGGACTTCTGCTTGCCTCCGCCATTATGATCACCACCTTTGCCCTGGCAACTCCCTTCCTATCCACCGAGGCGGGCAGGGTGGATAATTACTTCGATACCGACTCGGTCGAATGGTTGAACCGTCTCTCCGCTAATCTCGAGGATCTGGGCAAGCTGCGTTCTGTGCATCCATTTGCCTTTTTGATCCTGCGACCACCCACCTGGCTGCTTTCAGTTTTTCTGAACGGGGATAAAGTCTACGCAGCCATCGTCCTGAATTCTCTGGCCGGCGGGTTATGTGTTTATCTTACGTGGCTTTTCTTCAAACAAAGAACAGGGAACACAACCTACGCGCTGCTGATCGCTGCATTACTTGGATTGTCAAATTCGCACCTGATCTTAAGTACATTCCTGGAGACGTATATCTTTTCAGCCGCGGCGCTGATCGCGTTCCTGCTTCTGCTCCAAGCCGAGGATAATTCGCTCAGACAACTTGTGCCTGTTGGCCTGTTAACGTTTGGGATCACGATCACCAACTTTGCGCAGACCTGCATTGTCTACTTCCTGATGCCCTCGCGCAGGCGAAGCATTTTCACGTATGTGTTTGCGGTACTTGCGATTGCCATCCTTGTGGCATTCGTTCAGGATATTTTGTATCCTTCCAGTAACCCATTTTTCATCCCATCGAATCTTTTGGAGGAAAGCGCGTATCGGTTTAACCTTTTCCAGGCAGAGCCTCGCCTTATTATCAGCCGCGCAAACTTAATGGCACGTCATCTTGCCCTGTTCGATGTGGTTGCACCCCGCCCCCTGATCCTCACGAATGAAGTGGGCTGTTCCTTCCCCTGCCTGCAAACGTATTATAAATACCGCGGCGTGTACGTCATTTCATCCTATGTGGGCTTTGGCAGTTTGCTGGCCCGCATTTGGTTCGCCGCACTTGTAATGGCGGGCGGATTTTACACATGGAAATTCTTTAAGTCTCCAAACGAGACACATTTGCAAAACGCCCTGCTTCTGACGCTTCTCTTCAACTTTATCCTGCACATGTTCTACGGAGATGATCCCATCCTTTATTCGCCAAACTGGACGTATGCAGTTGTCTTTTTCTTTGGGATCTCGTACGAAAGCATCGCAGGCAGGAAATCGTTTCAGGTGCTCCTGCTAATTTTCCTTGCTTGCCTGCTGGTCAATAACCTAGACCTGTTCCGCAAAACATTGGAAGCGATTTCAGCGTTCCTCTAAAACAATAAACTGCGGACTCGACGAGTCCGCAGTTTATTATGCAGCCAGGGGGGTTACCTGCGCCTGCCCTGTAGCTCATCCTTCAGGATCAATGTCATCACCACACTGACGATGCTGACCACCAAACCGCCGAGGAACGCGTTCCACCAGACGGGGTCTGAGATGAGCAGGTCGAGGCCGAACGATTGCCCGATGACGCTTGTGAGCCAGAACAGAAATGTGTTGATGACCACGGTAAACAAGCCAAGCGTCAACATAATAAGCGGACAGGTCAGGAACTGAAGGAGCGGCCTGAACAGCGCGTTCACGAGCCCAAAGATCAGTGCAAGCCAGATGATCGAAACGATTCCGCTTCGCAGGTCGATCCCCGGAAGGATCAGTACTGCCAGATACAAGGCTATCGCATTGATAGCCCAACGAAGAATAAATTTTGTCATGGGTTCTCCTCTGTATCGCGCTGCCAAAAGGAGCGCGAGCATTTAATTCATAATACGGAAAAGTGCGCCGCAAGTTGCGCTATGCCCGCATCCACACCAAGGTGCGGCGCGGGTGGAACCCCGCCGCGCGGATCGCATCGGTCATTTCCCCGGCCGGATAATCAAGTGAGAGCGATGACTGATGGGATAAGGCGCCCCGCGCGTGGAGAAGCAGTTGGGTCAACGCTTCGCCATTGGACCCTTGGCCTGTCGCGGCATACAGTGACTCTGACCTGCCCCCCTGCGGCATCCACGTCAGAGTGGCGAGCAATTCGTTCCCGCGCACAGCCGCCCATTGTTTGATGCTGTAATCTATGAACAGGAGATACAGCCAGTTGGCGACGCCAGGTCTGAGGGCGTTAAAGTTCCACCCATGGTACCAGCCCAGGGCGTCGGGGTAGAGGCGGTGAAGCCAGTCCCGTTGTGTGGACCAGAAATTTGCATGTCGTGGCACGATCTCAGTATCCGTATTTAATTTAGGCTTCCAGGAGATCGCCCGACGCACCACCTGGCACACCCGCCCAGATGCATTTTCTCCCAAATTAAATACGGATATTGAGATCGTGGCACGGCATGCGAATTTCTGGCCCACACAACGGGACTGGCTTCGCCGCCTCTACCCAGACTCCCTGGGTTGGTACCACGGGTGGAACTTTAACGCCCTCAGACCTGGCGTCGCCAACTGGCTGTAT
>JANMSY010000500.1:0-3040 GCA_031389865.1 Anaerolineales bacterium
GGAGCAGGATCAAGCCAGCGTGTCACTTGTTAAGTATCACGTGTCATGTGTCTCGTGTCAAGTTTGGCAATCAATACTTTTCAGGGTTTTAACAAAGTCCATAATTATGTCACTCTCCCGAAGGACATCGGGACGATGCCGTCTCGCACCGACGTGCTCGCGGCACGAACGGTGTGAGGGAGCGTTCTTCCGCGACCGACACTTGCGCCGCACTGCGTTCGGTGCAGTGCAGGTGAGAGTCTCGTTCCCTGTAGTAGAGATGCTTCGCTCCGCTCAGCATGACATGTTGAGAATCTGTCAAGTGACTTTGTTAAAACCCTGAAAAGTATTGATTGCCAAACTTGACACGAGACACATGACACGTGATACTTAACAAGTGACACGCTGGCTTGATCCTGCTCCAGTAGAAATCCCCGCCTCCTTCGCGGACCTGAACCTGCCCCCGCTCATCGCGCAGACCCTCGTCCGACGCGGCATTAGCACGGTCGAAGCGGCGCGCGCGTTCATGAACCTGGACACGACCTCATCCATCCCATTTCCAAACATCGAACCTGCCGTCGAACGCATCAACCTGGCTATCCGCAACGGCGAGATGATCTGTATCTGGGGCGATTTCGATGTGGATGGGCAATCATCCACGACCCTGCTTGTGCAAACACTACAAATGCTCGGCGCGAATGTCACGTATTACATCCCGATCCGCGGCAAGGAGAGTCACGGCGTTCACATCGAATCGCTCAAACCGATCCTTGATAATGGCGCAACATTGATCGTCACCTGTGATACAGGCATTACCGCACACGAGGCAATCGAATACGCCAACTCGCGCGGCGTGGACGTGGTAGTCACCGATCATCATGATCCTGGCGAGACTCTTCCCAATGCCAAGGCAATTGTCAATCCGAAGCTGTTGCCGAAGGAGCATCCGCTTGAAAATCTGGCCGGTGTTGGAGTCGCCTACAAACTCGCCGAAGCACTGCTCGAAGGTCACTCATCACCGGACCCCTTACTCGATCTTGTCGCTCTTGGCTTGATCGCAGATGTTGCGCTGCTGAAAGGCGAAACACGGACACTTGCACAGAAAGGGATTCAGGCCCTGCGCAAAACAGGACGTCTTGGCTTGAGGGTCATGGCAGAGCTATCGGGAACCACTCTCGAAACCATGACCGAGGAAACGATCGGCTTCACATTTGCCCCGCGCCTGAATGCACTGGGGAGGTTAAGTGATGCGAATCCCGCGGTTGAATTGCTCCTCACCAGTGATGCTGCGCGTGCGCGGGTACTCACCACGCAGATCGAAGGACTCAACCAGCAGCGCCGTTTATTGACCAGCCAGGTCTATGAAGCGACGGAGTCAATGCTGCGTGAAAAACCGCAATGGTTGAGTGAACCTGCCATTATTTTGTCGCATCCCAACTGGCCCGCAGGTGTGGTGGGCATTGTGGCAAACCGACTCGTGGATCGCTATCACAAGCCCGCCCTGCTATTAAGTGAAGGAGACGATGGCATCCTGCGTGGTTCGGCGCGCTCGGTGGAAGGGCTGCATATCACGGAGGCCATTACAACCCAAAAAGAACTTCTGCTGAGTTTTGGCGGTCATCCCATGGCAGCAGGGATGGCTTTATCCAAAGACAATCTTCCTGCATTCAGAAAAGGCCTCGGCAGGGCGATCGAAAAACAACTTGGCAGTATCACGCGCGAAGAACCAACCCTGCAGATCGATGCCTGGCTGAAATTAGTAGATCTAAATCTTGAACTCGCCACGGCGCTTGAATCACTGGCTCCCTTTGGCGCGGGCAACCCGTCCCTGACACTGGCTACTTCCAACGTCACGCTGCAATCCGTTGCCCCGATTGGCAAGGCCAGGGAACATTTGCGGCTCAACGTGGAGGATTCAACAAGTGGGGAGGTTCAATCCATCTTATGGTGGGGCGGCGCAGGAGCAGACGTGCCAGAAGTGGGAAGTGTGTTCGATATTGCCTATTCGCTGCGTGCCTCCACGTTTCGCGGTGAAAAACAGGTCTCGTTACAGTTCGAGGAATTCCGCATCCTGGAAGAGCAGGCGGCTCTACCACCGGCAGCGGTCGAAGTGTTTGACCATCGCCTGGAGCCTACCGTGTTGCTGATGAAAACACAGGAGCAATCTCCTGCGATCCAGGTTTGGGCGGAAGGCGCGGATAAGGCGAAAGGCAAAAATCGCTATGAACTTCATGAAGCGGATGAATTTGCCATCTACACCACTCCCCCTTCGCCGCACGAACTGCTCGCCGCGCTCGATATTGTGAAACCAAAAAGAATCCATGTGTTTGCTGTTTCGCCCACCGAGGAGCGGATTGATGGATTTCTATCACGGCTGGCCGGGCTGGCAAAATATGTGATCAATCAGCGCGGTGGAAGGGTCACAGTGCAGGAGCTGGCTGGGGCAACCGGTCAACGCGAAGGCGCGGTGCGAACCGGCCTCGAGTGGCTGGCAGCCGGGGGCCATGTATCCATTCAAAGGGCTGCTTCGCACGAAGCGTACCTCCTATCCAAAGGAAACGGTGAGGCCGATCAATATCTCCAAAAGGAGCTGTACACCGCAGCAAAGGGAATCCTGGAAGAGACGGCCGCATACCGCGCCCATTTCGCGCGCGCACGTTTGGACTCTTTATTCAAGTAGTAAATCTACTGATTGGGATTGGGAATGGAGGTGGACGTTGGAGTAGGGGAAACGGGCGTCGCGCTCGAATAAGGAATGATGATGTAATTGAAATTTACCGAGCCACCGCTGAGATGTGTGATCGTTACAGTATGCGTACCTGAGGAAGTAGTCTGCAGGACCCACTCGTCATCTAAGCCTGACTGGCTTCTTTCCTGGGCAGTTCCATCAAGACTGAGACGTATGGTTCCCAGACTGGAACCCGGCAGATAAAAAACGTGTACTTCCTGCCCGATAAACCGGAAGGTGACTGAGTTTCCCACCGTCCTTGAAACACGCAAAGAGCTTTCGTAAGATTCACCACCGGCAACACCGGGTACGATGTCCCAACCGCTGCTGTAG
>JANMSY010000510.1:0-6639 GCA_031389865.1 Anaerolineales bacterium
TGGTACTCGGCCTCATCACGATCGCGATCTTCTTGATTGCCCCAATTGGTTATCAGCAGACCATACGTATCCTCTACTCGGAGGTCAGCTCACTTGAGATCTTCCGCGGCATTCAGTTACAGTCCACTCTTTTTAGCATACTCGCTTTTATTCTCGGAGCCGGCTTCTCCTATTATGTCTCCAGATCCATTTCTGATCCTATTAAAGAGTTGATCTCAACATTTAATAAGATTGAGCGTGGAGACATGACACAACGCGCCCGGGTAAGCGCTACAGATGAACTCGGCATTGTGACCGTTCAATTCAACCGCATGGTTTCAAGGCTGGAGGGGTTACAGACCACTCTTGAACAACAGGTTCTTGAGCGCACTAAACAACTGGCCGCGACCAACGAGGTTGGCAGGGTTGCAACATCCAGTCTTGATCCAGACGAACTCCTTGCCAGGGTGATCAAGCTTTTCCCGGAACAATTTGGATACTATTATGCGGCAATCTACCTTTTGGACTCGAGCGGAAAATGGGCGGAACTGAGACATGCCACAGGTGAAGCCGGAAGGGTCCTGAAACAAAATCATCATCGCCTGGAAGCTACAGGAAGAAGCATGGTTGGCTCTGCCATCCGTGAAAAGACTCCCCGTATCGCGCAGATCGCGTCGCAGGAAAAACAACGCTTTGAAAATCCCCTGCTTCCCTATACCCGTTCCGAAATCGCCCTCCCTTTAGTTGTAGGCGACCGTGTGCTTGGGGCGTTAAATGTTCAATCCATGAAGGAAGCAGATTTTGGTCCGCAAGTGATTGAAACTATGCAGAATATGACCAGTCAGGTTGCGATCGCGTTGGAAAACGCTCGTTTGTTTCAGGAAGCCCAACAGGTCATCAAGGAGATGCGGGCAGTTCAACAGCAATATCTGATGGAAGCATGGAAAGGATTTTCAGAAGAGAATGGAAATCTCGAGTATGCGGTTGGCGATGAAGCTAGTAAGGACTCCAAGATGATGGAAGTACCTATCAGCTTGCGCGATCAGATTCTAGGACATATCACCCTTGAACAGAACGAGGATTGGACGCCAGAGCAGCAGTCATTAGTGGACGCTGTAGTCAAACAAGCCGCTATTGCGCTTGAAAATGCCAGACTTGTGAGCGAGAGCCGTCAGGTAGCTGTCCGCGAACGGATGCTGGCAGAGATCAATTCCAAAATCTGGTCTTCCGCTACAGTTGACGGCGTTCTCCAAACCGTTGTAAAAGAGCTTGGCAGGCGCCTGGATGCTTCGCATGCTACTATTGAACTCAACATGGATGAAGAGTCATGAGCGAATCGGGGACGAATACTAATCGCACAGACAGAAATGCTGCCATGGAACACAACCAGTGGCACTCCAGGACGCTTGCCCCACTATTGTGGATAGCCTGCTTCATGGCGCCATTTATGCTGGCACCGATCATTCGAGATGCAACCCTCTCCGAAAGAGTAATCATCGCCATCTTATATGTTATGCTTCTCATGTCGGCAATCGCCCCTGTACCCTATAAACTCAAAGCAGGTAGCCTTCTCTTACTCGGTTACTTGGCTGGGCTCTATACGCTCATTAATTTGGGACCATGGTCAAACTCTGCCATATTTTTCTTGGCAACATGCATCCTTGCCGTTCTGCTGTTTGATCAGCCAACAGATATATGGATCACAAGCATAAGCCTGGGAACGATCGCGGGCATTGGACTCCTCAATTTATTAAACTTGCTCAAACCATTATCCGCGGAGGTCCCTGTTACAGATTCACTGGGCTGGGTCACCTACACGGCAAATATGATTGCTCTAACTGTTATGTTGATCTGGGCAGTACGCACGTTCAAAAGGGAGCTTCAGGCTGTGGCAAATCAATTGAGCGACAGTCTTACTCTCATCAAAAAAGACCGCGACGATCTGGAACGAAAAGTCAATGAACGAACCGTGGGTCTTACCCGAAAAACAGATCAACTTCGAGCAGCATCCTATATTGCGCGGCAGACAGCTGAGGTTCAGAATCTTTCGGCCCTACTCGAAACGGTTGCGAACCTGGTGACAGACCAATTTGGTTTCTATCATACGGGTATATTTCTGATGAACGAAACGGGCGACGATGTGGTCTTGCAAGCCGCCTCATCCGAAGGTGGACACAGGATGATTGAAAGAGGCCATGCACTCGCCGTTGGGACACAGGGCATAGTCGGATATGTGGTGGCTCAGAAAAAGCCCCGCATCGCCCTTGACGTTGGAACTGATGCTGTTTTCTTTAACAATCCTGATCTCCCAATGACGCGCTCCGAACTCGCTCTACCCCTATTGGTTCGCAATAAGGTCCTGGGAATCTTGGATATTCAATCCAATCAGCCCCAGGCATTCACCATGGATGACATTGATGTTTTGCAGACCCTCGCTGACCAAGTGGCGGTTGCCATTGAGAATACCCGACTGCTGGATGAGTCACAGGCCGCGCTATCTCAACTCGAAGCATTGACAGGCGTCCGCACACGTGAAGCGTGGAGACAGAAATTGCGCGGAAAAAACCGGGTCTTCACATATACTCCATTAGGGTTACGCGCCGAAAAATTATCCCAACCCAGGGAAAAAACTGTCACCGTGCCACTAACCCTGCGCGGACAAAAAATAGGCAATATCTCCATTGCTCGCAAAGGCGATGCAGAAATAAACAAGAGTGATGAGGATTTGATTGCAGAAGTTGCGAGCCAGGCAGGTCTTGCAATTGACAACATACGTCTCCTGGAGGATGCAACACAACGAGCAAGGCAGGAACAGATTGTGGGCAACCTCGCAGCCCGTTTCAGCCAGTCCCTGGATATTGATACCCTGCTTCAAACCGCTGCGCGTGAACTGGCACAGTTGCCTGATGTTTCTGAAGTGTCGGTTTTTATTGGGAAGGAAACCAATGAGACTTCCACGAGGCAAAACGACAGACGGAATTCAGGACAACATGAGTAACCTCCGCGAATCGCAAAACGACGTCCATGTGCAGGATGAGCGACTGGCACGGGTGTTTTACGCAAATGGACGTTACAACCCACATTTTCTCGGAGTTACCGGGATTGGGTTCCTCGCCATTTATGTGCTCACTCGATCCGGCCTTCTTGGACAGCCCGCCCCGCAGTTACTTTATATTGGTATCTTCACGTTGATCATGGCGCTCGCACAACTTCCACTGCTTGCACTCGCACGCCGCAACAAAGGCATCGCCGCAAATTTATGGGGAGCAGCAGCGGCTGGTGCGTTTGCCATTCTTCTGACATACTACTGGCAGGGGATCATTCTGTTTTCTTTATTAATTGCCCTGGTTACACCCATAACAGCGCTGCGAGTCGGCTTTCCTCGCCGTTATCTTGCAATCTTGCTCCTGATTGTGATTGCATCCCTCGTTGGAATCGTTTACTTGGAAAACAACCCGGTCTTTGATCGTTTGCAGAACAGCACGCCAGCTGCAATTGCCAGTTTTGCATTCCTCGTGGCAACCGGGCTGCTACTGGTTACCATCACGGTAATTTCTGCAAACAAAAATTTTAAGAGCCTGCAGAGTCTGCTGCTCACGTCATTTATTGTTATTGTAACCATCCCAACCATAATGGCCGCAGTCCTTTCTGCAGTAGGAGCATTTACGAACAGTCAGGCGCAGACATTCAGCACCCTGAAGGCCATAACGAATCTCAAAGAAAACCAGATCAGCACCCTGATCGCAGACTTTCAAAATGACACAACAAAGCTCCAGGCTGATCGCGCTTTCGCCCTGAATGCATTGAATGTCCTGGCCGCACGAGATGATGACCCACTCGTGCTGGAAAATTCCAAACGACTGGTCCGATTGAGTATGGACAACGTCCTGGGTACTGAAGAAGAGCAGTACAACGAGATCATGATCCTGAACACACAAGGTGAAGTTGTCATTTCCACAATTTCCGACAACGAGGGAGTCAATTTCGAAAACCAGTTATTCTTTCGTCAGGGAACGCTGCGGTTTTATACAGGCTTCACAGAAATCCCATCATTTGGAAATGAAAACCTTATTGTCGCGACACCAATTTTCGATGCTGACGGCCGGGTGATCCGAGGTGTTCTGGTTCTTCGTTCAGGTGCCAGCTCAATCAAGGGCATCATGGAAAACACCCCTGGATTTGAGAATGCTGAAACCTACCTGGTGGACAGGAATTACAATCCCGTCACGAGAACGCGTACACCTGTAGCCCTGATCAGCACTCAGGCTTCCCTGGAAGCAATACTGAATAATGTATCCAATGGCCAGGACGTATACGGAAATTATGCCGACGAGCCTGTCATAGGCTATTACAAATGGTTCGAAGCCATGCAGGTGGCAATTATTGCGGAAGTTCCTCTACAGTTTGTCATTGTCAATTCAGCGCGGGCTCTGGTGGGAAGCGCTGTGCTGGCCCTATTTGTAATTTCCATTGCCATCGTGTCGGTTGTAATATCAGCACGTTCCATTGTGCATCCGATTACCATCCTTGCGCAGACCACAGAGAGTTTTGCGGCGGGTAAGCTGTCTGCCCGCGCAGTCGTAGATCGGGCAGATGAGATTGGTGCGCTTGCTCGTTCATATAACCACATGGCCACCCAGTTCCAGGAAAATATTGCAAGGCTTGAGCAGCGTGTTAACGACCGCACCCGTGATCTTGAGAATCAGACTCTGCGCCTGCGCGTGGCGGCAGAGGTCGCTCGCGATGCTGCATCTGCGCGCGATCTCGGTGAACTGCTGGCGCGTGCCACAGAGCTGATACGAAACCGCTTCAACTTCTATCACACAGGTATTTTTCTACTCGATAACAACAAGGAATATGCTGTCCTCGTATCCTCGCCTACTGAAGCCGGAAAGCAAATGCTGGCGAACAATCACAAACTTCGCGTGGGTGAGATTGGAATCGTCGGACGTGTAGCAGCCACCGGCGAACCAAGGATCATGCTCGATAGCGGCGCCGATGCGGTCCACTTCAACAATCCATATCTGCCAGATACACGCTCAGCAATGGCTTTGCCATTGAAGGCAGAAAACACTGTCATTGGCGTATTGGACATCCAGAGCGATCAAGCCCAGGCTTTTAATGAAGATGATATTACGATCATGCAGACCATGGCAGACCAGTTGGCGACAGCCATCGAACGGACACGTCTCCTGCAGGAAGTTGAAAGGAGTCTCAAGGAACTGGAAAGTATCTATGGTCAGCACACACGCGAAAACTGGAAAAGGCTGGCAGATACCGCCCAGACCGGCAATAAAGGGTATCGTTTCGACCATATGCGCGTCGAGCCCATCACGGAGCTTTCGGAAGTGGGAAGAAACGCCATCACAACCGGCTTGACCGTCAGTTCGAAAAAACAAAGTGCAGACAGGCAGATTGCAGTTGCAATACCTGTTAAACTACGCGGCCAGACCATCGGGGTGATCAGTCTCAAACTTAAAGAAAAGTATGACGAGGATACGATCTCGACAGTCGAACTGGCAAGCGAACGCCTTGCTTCTGCGCTTGAAAGCGCACGACTGTACGAAGAAGCCAGACTGCGTGCAGATCGCGAACAATCCATTTCACAATTAACAACCGCGATTAGCGCATCCACTAGCTATGAGGATATCCTTCAAACTACCGTCCGTGAAATTGGCACTTCCCTGAAGGATGCGGAAGTTACAATTCAGATTATTGGCGATCTTCCAGGCGGGAAACAGGTTGGGTAGGCGAGGCCACCATGCAAAATAAACTCCGCAATTTCACTACGCCGCCCATCTTTCCCGAGGATGATGAGAAGACACGCGTTGCAGGTCTGCTGAATTCCATCCTGTTCTTCTTAATTATTGCACTTTCACTTGCGCTGCCAATCCTGGCGGGATCTACAGAAGTCGGGAATAGATTGCCGCTGTTTATTGTCGTATTCCTGTTGATTCTGGCCAACATTGCAGCATACATTTTTATGCGCCGGGGAAATGTTACACTGGCGACATACATCTTTATTATCGGATTGGCCATTGCGATATTTGGTTCCTATGCTGCGAGCTCACCGCAGAGCGTGGGTGCCCCCCTGAGCCTGAGTATTTTGATCGCCTTTACAACCCTCCTGCTGGGCGGGCGCGCCATCATTCGTCTCATCGCTTTCATAATCGCTTTTACCTCTGTTATTATTCTTGCTCAATCTCGTGGTTGGATCACTCCCGTATTTTCCATCACCACCGATCCAGTGCAAAATTGGGTTTCAAATTCGTTTGTTTTTATTCTTACTGGTCTGGCCTTGTACCTCGCGTCTGTCAGTCTGAGGCGTGCTCTTGACAACTCACTTGCCGCGCGGGCGAGCCTTCAAGCCACAAACCAGGAGCTGGACCAATTGCAAAAAGTGCTTGAGCAACGCGTCGCTCAACGCACTGCTGAACTGGAAAAACGCGCCTCACAGTTGCAGATCATCTCAAATATGGCCAGAGCGATCACATCCATGCAGGACTTAAATACACTCCTGACAACCATAACAAAACTGGTTAGTGATCAATTCGGTTTTTATCATACGGGCATCTTCCTTCTGGATGAAGCCAGTGAATACGCAGTGTTGCAAGCCGCGAACAGCGAAGGCGGAATTGCGATGTTGAATCGTGGACATCG
>JANMSY010000524.1:0-2852 GCA_031389865.1 Anaerolineales bacterium
ACGACGAAGATGCTCCAGACTCAACTGACAGCGCCGGGCGGTCTCACGGACGCGTTCATCCACTTCATCGCCATGGGCCACGCCACCCGCCACAAGAGGTTCAGCGATAATGTCGCGCACCGTCATGCGTGGGTTCAACGAGGAGTAGGGGTCCTGAAAAATCATCTGGGCGTGCCGACGAAAGGCGCGCAATTCAGTCTTGCTCAGTTTTGCCAGGTCAGTAGCCGGGCCGTCCTGAAGATGAAAAATGATCTCGCCTTCCGTGGGAGTGAAGGCGCGCAGGATCGTTCGGCCCGCCGTCGTCTTGCCAGAGCCACTCTCGCCCACCAGTCCCAGCGTTTCCCCCTGGAGGATGTGCAGGTTGATGCCATCCACAGCCTTAACCATCCCGGCACCGCGACCCAGGAAACCCTGTCGGAGCTGGAAATGTTTCTTGAGGTTTTTCACCTCGAGTAGTACACGGCGTTCTTCAGGCATCCGATTTCTCCGGTTCATACAAGAGGCAGCGAACTGAATGTTGATCGTCCAAGTAGGTGACGGCCGGTATGTGAACCTCGCACCGTCCTGGCATCATGCGGCTGCAGCGCGGATGGAACGGACACCCGCTGGGTCGTTGGAAGGGGCTGGGAATCGATCCCTCAATCGCCACCAGGCGTTGCCCTGCGGTCTTACCCAGACGCGGAACAGCCCGTAGGAGGTCCACAGTGTAGGGGTGCTTGGGGTTGCGGAGGATCTCGCGCACTGGCCCATACTCCACTACTTGTCCGAGGTACATGATGGCGACCGTGTCAGCGATCTGCGCGATCACACTCAGATTGTGAGTGATAAACATAATGGCCATGCCCAGCTGTTTTTGCAACCCGCGCATCAAGTCGAGGATCTGAGCCTGGATCGTCACATCCAGGGCCGTCGTAGGCTCATCCGCAATTAGCAAGGACGGATTGCATGATAGGGCCATGGCGATCATCGCCCGCTGGCGCATACCACCCGAGAACTGGTGGGGATAGTTATCCACCCGCTGCTCGGCACCGGAGATGCCCACCAGCCGCAGAAGTTCAATCGTCATTTCGCGCGCTTTAGCTTTGGAGACGTTCTGGTGGAGTAGGATGGCTTCTATGATATGGCTGCCAATCGTGTGTACCGGCGAAAAGGAGCTCATCGGCTCCTGAAAGATCATGGCAATATCCTTGCCCCGGATATTGCGGATCTCGGTACCCGTGGGATCTAGACTCACCAGGTCAACAACCCCATTTCCATGGGCAACCGACTGGCCGGGGGGGTGAAATAGGATCTGCCCGGCGTCAATGCGCCCCGGAGGCGGAATGATCCGCAGGACCGAGTGCGCCGTGATGGATTTGCCACAGCCGCTTTCCCCGACGACGCCCAAGACTTCGCCCCGCCGCATGGTCAGGTTGACGCCTTCCACAGCGCGGACGGTGCCCTCATCAAGTGGAAAGGACACCTGCAAGTCTTTGATTTCCAACAGTACGTCATTATTCAAGAGTCACTGCCTTTTAGCGGGAATAAGGATCGGCCGCGTCGCGCATACCATCGCCGACGAAACTGAAGGCCATGACGGATACGATCACGAATGCTACGGGTGTGAACAGCCAGGGATAGAGTGCGATAGCCTGGATATTCTGAGCGTCTTGCAGCAACGTTCCCCACGAGATCACAGGCGCGCGCAGGCCCAGGCCAATGAAGGAGAGCGAGGTCTCAGCCAGGATCATATACGGAAACGAGATCGAAAGATCCACAATAATATAACTCAAGAAGGAAGGCAGCAGGTGCCGTGCGATGATGCGTGTATCGCTGCTGCCGGCAATGCGAGCGGCGACTACAAAGTCCTCTTCACGCAGAGAGAGGAGTTTGCCACGCACCCGCCGCGCCAGATGCGTCCAGCCCAGGAGCCCGAGCAGGATCGTAATAGTGAAGTAGACGCGTTGAGGTGACCATTCTCTGGGCAGGGCGGCAGCCAGGGCCATCCACAGTGGCAGAGTCGGAATCGAACGGATGAACTCGATGAAGCGCTGGATGGCGTCGTCTATCCTCCCCCCGAAGAATCCCGAAATGCCGCCAATGATCAAGCCGAGAAAGAACGAAATAAATAGACCGACCACACCAATCGTGAGTGATGTGCGTGTGGCATGGAACAAGCGGGACAGGATATCGCGCCCGAGCTGGTCGGTGCCCAACAGGTGCAGATGTCCCTCTTTAACCCCAAACAAATGTATATCAGATTCGATGAGTCCCCACATTTTGTACGGGTCACCTTTGACGAAGAAATGTACGGGCCACGGCTCGCTGGTGTCTTCTTTCACCTCAAGCAAAAAGGTCTGGGGATCCTTGGCGGCGGTAAGTGCGTAAGTAAATGGGCGCAAGTGGAATTTGCCTTCAGCATCCACAAAGTGCAAAACCTGTGGCCCGCCAAACAAGTAATTGGGGGTGCGGACAGCGGGCCCATAGGGCGACAGGAATTCGGCGAACAGGGCAATGAAAACAAAGAGTCCGAGAAGCGCCATGCCTATCAGGGCCAGCCGGTGCTTTTTGAACTTCCACCACATCAACTGGAACTGCGAAGCAGTGTAGTACCGGATCTCCCCTTCCCGGGCAACCCCGGGGACAGGTGGAGCCGGGTTGGGGACAACGTCAATCGCTTCAGTGACCCGGGTCATATCAAACCCTCTCCCCATAGCGAATACGCGGATCTAGCAGGGCCAGCAGCACATCCGACAGAAACGTGCCCAGGATGGTCAATACGGCATACATGAGCAGGATCGCGCCGGACAGGTAGGTATCCTGGTCAAGCAAGGCCCTGAGAAACAACGGGCCGGTGTCTGGCAGGGCCAGCA
>JANMSY010000534.1:0-3168 GCA_031389865.1 Anaerolineales bacterium
CCGCAATGTGGCGGTCAAGGTCTTGCCGAGTCAGCTGGCGGAGAGCAAGGAATTCACAAAGCGATTCCAGCAGGAAGCTCACATCATCGCCAGGTTGGAGCATGCCCATATTTTGCCCGTCTTCGATTATGGGGAAAGCGAGGGCATCTCATATTTCGTGATGCGTTATCTTGAAGCGGGGACACTCAAAGATAAGATGGAGGCAGGTCGTCCGCTTCCGTTGAAGGAGATCGACCGCATCTTCACGCAACTGACAGACGCGCTGAGTTACGCGCACAGTCAGGGAGTCATTCATCGCGATCTCGAACCTGCCAATGCGCTCATTGATTCGCAGGGTAATTTATTCCTTACCGATTTTGGCATCGCAAAACTTTTGGCAAGCGCCTCGCCTCGCTTAACACAAACGGATGCGATCATGGGCACGCCGGCCTACATCAGTCCTGAACAGGCTCAGGCGTTAACGGTTGATCAGCGTTCGGATATTTATTCCCTCGGAATTATTCTTTATGAAATGGTCACGGGCCGCGTCCCATTTGTTGCGGATACGCCGCTGGCGGTCATTCTCAAACACGTCAGCGATCCGATGCCATTACCTTCAACGATCAAGACCGATATTCCCGAGTCCATTGAAAAAGTGATCCTCAAAGCCCTGGCAAAAAATCCTGATGACCGCTTCGCGACCGCGGCTGAATTTGTATCTGCCTGGAAGAATGCGCTGGATACGCCTGCGTCAACCGCTTCACGCGCAGGAACATTCTCCGCTCAGACTCAGCTCAAGCCTGCTTCTGTTTCAACGGCAGCGCCTAAACCCAGGAGGACTGGCTGGATCGTTGGCTGCCTTGCAGGTACCTGTCTTTTGTTTACAGTAGCAGGAGTCTTTTTTGTTGCGAGAAACTGGCAAAATCTGCCGTTCATCAATTCGGGCAATGCACCATCCTTTCCCAGTGGAGATGTTGTCACAGAAGATTTTGAAACTGAGATCGGGGATGAGATATCAGATGGGGAACCAGATTCAGGTGCGGGCTTGATAGAAGCGCCAGGGTCGAAGGATATTTATACGTTCAGTGCAGAGGCCGGCCAGGAGATCTACGTCCACATTATCCAGCAGCCTGAAGTAAGCGACAACATCGATTTTTACATGACCGATGATCTTGGCGCAAATGTTTTCTATAGTTGTATGCAATGTGGCGACCCAGGCGTGATAACACTTGATCGTGGTGGGACATATACACTTACAGTCGGTAATGATGACCCGGAAGACGCAGGTTATGGAGCATATGGAATCAAACTATGGGAACTGTCCCCTCCTGACGAATTCTCGATCAATCTTGAAGATCGGATCGCAAGAGGTATTCCCGGTGAGGGAGCGGGGTATATTGAAAACCCGGGGTCAAAAGATATATATACCTTCACAATAGATTCGGGTCAGGATGTTTATTTTCAGGTGAAGGAACAGCCTCAGACCAATGATGATATTTACTGGCGCGTGGAGGATGAACAGGAGAATGAATTCTTCAGTACTTGTCTGAAATGTGGAGACCCGGGTTTAGTCACGCTTGATCACGGTGGAACATACAATGTAATTATAGGAAATGACAGCGGCGCAGGCACCGGGTCTTACGAGATCCGCATGTGGAGTGTGCCACCTCCAGACGAATTTACGGTTAATATCGGCGACAGAATTGCTAAAAACAAACCGGGACCCGGTGCGGGTTCTCTTGAAGTGCCAGGCTCACATGATATTTATACCTTCACGGCCACAGCCGGGCAGGAGGTTACTTTTGCGGTCATAGAACAACTCCCTAATTGGGACTCGATCGAGTGGCTTCTGCTGGATGAACAAGGTAATGAGATTTTCAATACCTGTTTATCCTGCGGCGACCCCGGTTCGATTACGCTTGACCTTGGTGGCACATATACCATGATCGTTGGTAGTAATACCAACCCGGCAACAGGGGCATATGAGTTGCAGGTATCAAGTCCGTGAAAAGCTATTGCTGTACTGCTTCATGCAAGAATTTCATGTTCAACCCGAATCCTTCGATGTTATTCCAGCCCTCGGTGAATGTTGGGGGTTGTAGTGCTGCAGCGCTTTCAGCAGTGCCACCTTCGCGCCAATTCTTTTCTGCCATTTGCAAAATCTCGTTGACATAGCGCTCAATCGAAGTTACATCGGCCAGTGTGCCAAGTCCGCCCTGGCCAGGTACCAACTGAACTGGGTCAAGCAATTTGATTTTTGCAAGGATATCAAGCCATTCGCGTGGACGGCCATCGATCAGGGAGGGATGAAACTTCACAACCAGCAAATCGCCGCTGAATACGATCCGCTCTGCAGGTAAATATAGAATCGCATCGCTGTCTGTGTGTCCACCGCCATAGGTGACGAACTCAACGGTGCGTTTCGATCCTTTGAACTCCAAGCGGTCTGTGAAGGTGTGATCTGGCAGGCGCAGCTGCAACTGTGGAAAAGTGTCAATGATCTTTTGTGCAAAGCGCACACCATCTTCATAATCCACACGTTCGGCTTCGTCTTTAGCGATTTTTGCTTTTTCAGCCCACTCTGCCTGTTGTTCAGGCCAATGTTTCTTTAATTCAAGGATATTTTCCGGTATCTTCTCGACCATAATCTCACTTGTGCGTGTGGTGGTATAAAACTCCGTTTCGGGAGCAAATACCGTATTACCAAGAACGTGGTCGAGATGCCAATGGCTGTTGAGCACACAATCTACCGGCCGCCCGGTGAGATATTCTGCTGCATTCCGCAGATCGGTGGCGGAAGCGGGCGAGAGGGTGGTGTCGAAGACCAGTGTTCTGTTGCCAAGGTCCACGATGCCGGAGTTGCTCGCGCCCAGCCCATATTCCTGTGCCAGTGCGGCGTAGACTCCATCGGCAAGCTCGTGTAAGGTAATGTGTTCAGATTGGGGAAATGTTTTTGGAGTCATGTTATGCCTCATTTAGATTCTGATGATTGGGAAAAATGGTCAGCCTTAGGTTTAACCAACGCTCTACGCTTGAAATATTATTACTCTTTAGGGACAAGCCAACCCTGGTAGCGGACAATTAATCCAATTATCGGATACTTGATTTCAACATGAAATTGGAAACGGCCATCTACTACATGCTCAAAAGAATCTCCAGTGGGTGCGAGCACTAGTGGCAAAGATACCC
>JANMSY010000544.1:0-3970 GCA_031389865.1 Anaerolineales bacterium
GCAGCATCTACCGTCCAAATGAGTTTAACGCTCTTGAATGTTGTGCCTGTCATTGTTTTTATCGAAAGAGGTCTGTTACATACGATAACGTCGGCTTCTGGCTCAGTGATTGGCAGTGGCGTCATTGAAAGTGGCTGCAAACAAATTGTGACCCAACGTCTTAAACTTCCTGGCGCTCAATGGCATTTGGAAGGTGCTATCCTAACCGCCAAAGCCCGCGCTGCCTGGATGAGCGGCAATTGGCAAAAACTCGTATCCGCCCGCTCACTTTTGCCTCTCGCCGCCTGACAACCTTTGCGTGCACACGTGGTTCCTGTTTAGGATTGTTATTTTACTGTAAGAAGTTATTGTTAAGAGTTTGAATAGACATTTTCGTGTATTCGTGAAGGTGTTCAAATACGCATTGGGGGGTACTCTTCGAGGTATGCTTCGCGAAGGTGCCGCTCTCGAGCAGCGGAGGGGGCCGGTTATAATCTCGGGAATTCTTTTTCACAGCAGAGGAGTCAACATGCTCAACGTCGGATACATCGGTCTGGGTCTGATGGGGAGATCCATCGCGCGCAATATCCTCAAGGCGGGGTTCCCTCTTGTCGTTCATAACCGCTCACGCGCTTCGGTGGATGAACTTGTCGCGGAAGGCGCATTAGCAGCAAACTCACCAAAGGAAGTTGCCGCGCAGGTGGACGTCATCTTTACCAATCTGCCTGATACTCCCGATGTGGAACAGGTGGTCCTTGGCGAAAGCGGGATCATCGAAGGCGCGCACGATGGGCTTGTGTATATCGACAACTCCACGATCAAACCTGCGGCAGCACGCGCGATCGCTGAAAAACTTGCGGGGATCAATGTCTTCGCCCTGGATGCGCCCGTCTCCGGCGGCGATATCGGCGCACGTAATGGGACTCTGAGCATCATGGTCGGTGGTAATGCGTCTGCGTTGGAAAGGGTGATGCCCATTTTATTGGCCATGGGAAAGACCGTCACACATGTGGGTGACCCCGGCGCGGGTCAGGTTGCCAAGGCTGCCAACCAGATCATGGTCGCTGCGCAGATGGTGGCCATGGGCGAGCTGCTGGTCTTCTCGAAGAAGGCAGGTGTGGACCCGCGTAAAGTTGTCGAGGCGATCAAAGGCGGCGCAGCCCAATGCTGGACTCTCGACGTCAAGCCGCCGCGTTTATTTGACGGCAACCGCAGCCCTGGCTTTAAAGCGCATATGCAGTTGAAGGATTTGGGAATCATTTTGGATACCGCCCAGGAATATGACATCCCCGTTTCGGGCACCGCCGAAAACACAAAGCTATTCCAGCAAATGATCGACATGGGTATGGGCGAACTGGATAACTCCGCGGTGGTGGGCGTGATCGAGAAGCTTGCGGGAACAACAATCGTGTAAGGTTGGAAGGCTGGAACGTTAAACCTTCAACGTTTTTATCAACAGGGAACTCATGAAAAACATCAAACCGTACTGGCCCACCATTCGTGATTACTTCTTAATTATCCTTGCCGCGCTGGTACAAGCCTTTTCCTTGCGCGTGTTCTTTATTCCCGCAAACCTGGCTTCCGGGGGTGTGAGCGGCATATCCCAGTTGATCAATCATTTCACCGGCTGGCCCGTGGGTTTAATGATACTTGCTGGCAATGCCCCGCTCTTTGTTTTAGGCTGGCGTTTCCTGGGTGGATACCGCTTCGCGTTGCGAACCGCCGTTTTCATCTTTACCTATTCTGCTTTTACTGACCTTCTTGTCACTACGGCCCTGTTTGGACCCAATGGTGCCGGGACGAGACTGATCCAGGACCTGCAGGGTGATATCTTTCTGAACTCACTCTATGGCGCGATCGTGAGCGGCATCGGCTATGGACTCGTCTATCGCGCCCGCGGCACCAGCGGAGGCTCGGATATTCTGGCGCGTATTCTGAACCACTACCGCGGCATACCTGTGACCCAGAGTTATCTCCTGGTGGATACAGTTGTCATTCTGGGCGCGGGATTCGTTTTTGGCTGGAAGGCAGCTCTGTATGCAATGATCGCCCTATACGTCAGTGGACTTGCCGCCGAGACAACTCTCGAGGGTGGAGCAACCGTCCGCACAGCGATGATCGTTACCAGCAAGCCCGAAGCGGTGTCGAACCGTGTGCTGGAGGAGATGCAGCGCGGTGTCACCGTCCTGGAAGGGACAGGCGCGTATACGGGCGCGGATCGTCCGGTTTTGTATTGTGTTATTTCACGTGCGGAAGTAGCGCTGCTGAAGTCGATCGTTCACGAAATTGACCCTCTTGCGTTCATGGTCATCGGCGTGGCGCATGAAGCATTGGGCGAAGGCTTCCGGCCGTTGAAATTGCATTAGTAACAGTACCTGCGCGGAGCGGAGTGTAACGAAGACGAAGCGCAGACGTCAATCTCCTCCCTTATCGATTTACCCGAACTGGCTGATCACTCCTGCGATCAAACCGATCTGCCCGAGGTGATACAAAATTGTATTTAGAATGCGTTCGTTTTTGAGAGGGGAAACAAATTTATTCCAGGCCAGGACCAGGTCAGAAAGATAGAACAGGAATGCCCCCGCGCTGACCAGGAACGCCGCTTCCGTTTTCCAGGCCGGGTCAAAGATGGTGGACATTGCCACGTACAACATGAGCGAGAGCACCAGTCCATACACAATGACAGGGTTGACCAGTCCATTCTGTTCCTTTGCGCGCATGGCCCCAACGATCCGCCTGATGAGGCGTACGCCGTTGATGAAGATCATAAATAGAAGTATGAACGACCATGCGGTGGGATGAAGTAGTTGCTCCCTAAAACCGCTGATATAGGAAATGTGAGCCAGAAGAAATGCAGCCAGCCCAAACAGAAACATACGCTCACGCGGGATCACCAATAACACATCCCCCAACAGTGAAAACAAAACCCCCACACCGAACCAAAGTGCCGTCCCCTGCAAGGCTGTGCGCAGGAACAGCCAAATGAAAAGACAAACCAGTACAGCGGGCCTGGCAACATACTCCAACACAGACCACTTTTTCCAAACAGCCAATGCTTCAAGCCCCGCCAGGATCAAAGCAAGGCTACGCCATATGTCCATATCTTCCTCTCATTCAATGCCAACCCATGGTGTAGAGTGTTGCAGGCGAAGGACAACTACCTGATTTTCTTTTTCTTCTTCTTATCAATCCGGTATCCCAGCCGCTTCAGTGCATTCTCATCATTGCGCCAATCCTTCAATACCTTCACGCGCAGCTCCAAAAATACCTTTCGTCCGCCCATCTCTTCGATCTCTTTGCGTGCCCCCGAGCCGATGGCTTTCATCATCTGCCCGCCTTCGCCGATCAAAATCCCTTTTTGCGAAGTGCGTTCTACAAAGATTGTCGCGGCAATGTACAGCATTCCATTTTCGCGCTCAGCAAATTCATCCACACGCACCCCCACGCCATGAGGAACCTCTTCACGCAGATTCAGCAAACACGCCTCACGGATCAAATCAGCGGCGATGTCGCGTTCGTATGAATCTGTGATCTGGTCCTCCTCATACTCGGGTGAACGGAACGGACTGAGGGATACAAGCAGTTTGACCAGTTCCTTGAGATTCTGATTCTGCGCAGCGGATATGGATATGACCTGCGCCTCTTTCTTCACCGACGCCTGGTACGCTTCGAGCCGCGATTCCAACATCTCAGCCGGGAGCAGGTCCGTTTTGTTGGCGGCAAGCACCAGCGGAGTGCGGCGCGGCAGGTTGTTTAAGAGGGATGCAATCTGCTTGTCCTCATCCGTGGGTCTAACGGAAACATCCACCAGCCACAGGACCACATCCACACCTTCCAGTGATTCCTGCGCTTCCTGATTTAAGAACTGACCCAGTTTATGTCGCGCGGTGTGGATCCCGGGTGTGTCTACAAAGACAAGCTGGTATGAGTCAGTGGTCAGGATCCCCAGCTGACGTTTGCGCGTGGTCTGCGGTTTGGGCGAAACCGCCGC
>JANMSY010000560.1:0-4707 GCA_031389865.1 Anaerolineales bacterium
CTTACAGGAGACGATTCCGCTTCGCTGGATCTGCTCGGGTGGCTGCTGCAGCTCGATGCGCGCTACGAAGAATCGGAGCGCATCTTGCTCCGTGCCCTTGACGTGGATCCGCAAAACGCCCTGGCGCACTTTCACCTGGGACTGTTGTACCTGCAAACCCAGGACCGCACGCAGGCGTATGATCATTTTGTAGCTGCCCGCGACCTGGGGAATAGTGATGCGGAAGCAATCTTAAACCAATACTTACCATAACATCTCAGCGCGCTGAGCGGAGTATCGAGTGCAAGTCGGGATGCGTAGACGAAGCACTGCATTCCTCATGTTATTTCTGATAAAATCCCTCCATGAGATCAAATCGCCTTCTTCCCACGTTCTTCTTTCTTCTACTTCTTGCTGCCTGTACGCCTTCGGCAAACCCCGTTGCGCTCGTAACAAACCCGGGTGATATTCTCTATCAGGAAGAGTTCGACGATAACACGACTGGCTGGGACCGCGTTGCCAACGAAAACGGGATCATGGATTATGACGGCGGCGGGTACCGCATCCTCGTTCAACAGCCCGATTTCAATCTCTGGTCAACGCCTGAGAAGGATTACAGCGATGTGCGCCTGGAAGTGGATGTGGCCCGAGTGAATGGCCCCATGGAGAACCGTGCAGGACTCATGTGCCGCTACCAGAACGGCGATTACTACTTCTTTATCATCAGCAATGATGGCTACTACGCCATCGGAAAATTCATCGGCGGGCAGACCTTGTTGCTGGGTTTGCAAGCCATGCAGCCGTCTGAATTTATTCAAACAGATGCTGTCAATCACCTGCGTGCCGATTGCATCGGTGATACGCTGGCGTTCTACGTGAACTACAGCCAGGTTTCCGCCGTGCAGGACAGCGACTTCCCATCCGGCGATGTTGGAGTCCTGGCGGGCGCATTCTCCCAGCCCGGCACGGATGTGTTGTTCGATCATTTTGTGGTGATACAACCGTAATCATGTCTTTGCGAGCCTTGGGGAAGAAATCCCACGGCTTAGAGAGTGTTTCTTAAGTAGTTTGAAGCCATGTTAAAACGCCGTTCAAACCATGTTCAGCCACGAATTTCACGGATTTACACGAATTTTGCCCATCAAACTTCAAACCTTCGTGCCCTTTGTGTCCTTTGTGGTGAGTTAAGAAACAGTCTCTTAGGAGATTGCTTCTCGAAGAGCGCTCGCAACGGCATCTGAACTTTTATGAAAATTTTTCTCGATACCATTGGATGCAGGCTCAACCAGGCTGAAATAGAAAGCATGGCACGCCAATTCCGCGGGGCTGGGCATGAGATCGTTGCCTCGCCAGACGTGGCGGACATGGCAGTGGTCAACACCTGCGCGGTGACGAATGATGCTGCATCTGTTTCACGCAGTAAGATCCGCCAGATCGCACGCGCGGGGGTGGATGAAATTATCGCCACAGGCTGCTGGGCAACGCTCCAGCCACAGGCAGCAGCATCTCTCGCCAATGTCCTTAAAGTTGTACCCAACAACCGGAAGGATCAACTCGCTGCTGAAACGTTAAACCTCGAACCTTCCACCTTAAACTCATTCGATCTTGAACCTCTCTCGCGCCAGCCTCTGCCCGGTCTGCACCGTCGTACGCGCGCATTCATCAAGGTGCAGGATGGCTGCGATAATCACTGCACATTCTGTGTCACAACCGTTGCGCGCGGCGAAGGGCACAGCCGTCCGCTTGCAGATGTGATCCTTGATATTCAATATGCGCTGGCTGGGGGAACGAAGGAGATCGTCCTGACGGGTGTGCATCTCGGTTCGTGGGGATATGATTTTGGTTCACACTTGAAGGAACTGATCCAGGCAATTCTTCGTGAGACGGATACGCCGCGCTTGCGGCTTTCCTCCCTCGAGCCCTGGGATTTGGATGAGGACTTCTTCTCGCTCTGGGAGGATGCCCGTCTCATGCCGCACCTGCACCTGCCTCTGCAAAGCGGATGCGACTCCACGCTGAGGCGGATGGCGCGCAAGACCACGCCTGAGTCCTTCCGCGAGCTGGTCATGGCGGCGCGGGCTGTGATGCCTGATGTTGCCATTACTACGGATATCATCGCGGGATTCCCCGCCGAGACGGAGGATGAATTCGCTGAGTCGCTGGCATTCGTCAGAGAGATGAGTTTTGCAGGCGGACATGTCTTCACGTATTCGCCGCGTCCCGGCACAGGGGCCGCAAGGCTGAAGGGACAGATCAGGCCCGAGCTTGGAAAAAAGCGCAACCGTATCCTGCGCGAGGCGTTGGCTGATTCGGAAGAAGCCTATCGTCAAAGGTTCAGCGGGCAGAAGATGTCCGTTCTGTGGGAATCCACATCGGAGATGGGTGAGTGGGGCTGGCAAATGGAGGGGCTGACCGGGAATTATTTGCGCGTAAAGGCGTTTGCGCCGTCGCCAAGGTGGAATGAAATGGATATCGTGACCATCGGCGAAGCCAGTGTGGACGGCCTGAAAGGCGTAATTGTCAACACGGGATAAGTGTCACTTCTTGGAAACGGAGTGGGGCTGTAAAATGACATTAACAATGATTAGGATAATAAGGAGAATATATGACTGCTCAACTCATTGACGGAAAACTCATTGCACAGCAGGTGCGTGATGAAGTTGCAGCCACTGTCGCACAGCGAACTGCGGCTGGCAAGCAAAAACCGACTCTCGCGACCGTATTGGTCGGTGATCGGGCCGACTCGGCGGCATACGTAGCAGCGAAGGGCAAAGCCTGCCAGGAATTGGGAATGGGTTCCATCAGTGAACACATGCCCGTGGATGCGACCCAGGAGCAGGTGGAGGAGTTGGTAAAGCGCTTAAACGCTGACCCAACCGTGAGCGGTATTCTGGTGCAATTGCCCATGCCTTCTCATATTAATGAAGAGCGCGTGTTGGGTCTCATTAATATCGAAAAGGACGTGGATGGTTTCTCGCCGTTGAATATTGGCCGCCTTGCCCAAAAGGGACGTGAGCCCCTGTTTGTTCCATGCACCCCCTATGGATGCATCTATCTGCTTGAAAAATCAGGCGTAAAGATCGATGGTGCGAATGCAGTGGTTCTGGGTCGTTCGAACATCGTCGGCATGCCTGCTGCCTTATTACTGATCGGCAAAAATGCCACCGTAACAGTCTGCCATTCTCGCACAAAGGACCTGCCCGGTACCGTCCGTCAGGCGGATATCATCATCGCAGCGATCGGCCGGACCGAAATGGTGCGCGGCGACTGGATCAAGCCCGGCGCGGCAGTGATCGATGTAGGGATCAATGCAGTCCCGGACGCCACCAAGAAGAGCGGGCAGCGTCTCGTGGGCGATGTTTGTTTCAGTGAAGCGAAGGAAGTGGCCGGCTTTATCACGCCTGTCCCCGGTGGAGTGGGCCCGATGACCATTGCGATGCTGATGAAGAATACATTGCGCGCCGCAGAGATCCAGAACCCCTAGAGCTGGCGGGCAGCAAATAACAACCACCGAGAACCACCAGACAGTCCCGTCTCATGAGGCGGGACTGTTTTATAATAAAACAATCTGATTTTCCAAGTGGTGAGGAGAAGGAAAATGAAGAAGTTTTTGAAGTGGGCGGGTATTGTTTTCAGCGCGTTGGTGGGATTGATCGTCATTGTATTGGTTGGCATACAATTAAAAACCCAGGCGCGCCTCACACGTGTTTATGATATCCCTGAGCAGGCGGTTGCCGTTCCAATGGATGAAGCAGCCATTGAACGCGGCCAGCATATCTTCCGCATTCGGGGATGTGAAGCCTGTCATAGCGATGGGGGGTATCTGGATTTGTCAGAGACCAGCCCGGCGTTTGACGCACATCTGGATTCGGCCTCCCAGGATATTCCGCGTATGGAGGGGCAAGTCTACATGGATGACCCTGCCATAGGCAAGGTCATCGCCTCGAATTTGACATCAGGCAGAGGCGGAGTCGGAAGCGTATATACCGACCAGGATTGGGCCCGTGCCATCCGCCATGGGATCCGTGCCAGTGGCACCCCTCTGCTGTTCATGCCATCCACAGAGTTTTACTTCCTAAGTGACGAAGACCTGGCGGCAATCATTGCATATATCAAAAGCGCGCCCCCTTGTGGATAATGAATTGCCGCCCAGTACGCTCTCCTGGACAGGCAGGGTTGTGATGACCCTGGTCCCGGCCATCACATTCATCCCCGCCGAGTTGATCCCACATGATGCGCCGCGGCCGGCTGCGCCCGAAGCAGGGATCACGCCAGAGTACGGTGAATATCTCACGTATTCGTGCAAAGTCTGTCATGGGCGTACGATGTCCGGCGGACCCATTCCGGGTTTCCCATCCACCTGGCCTCCCGCACCGAACCTGACTTTCGGCGCTGGCTCTGCGTTGCGCTTGTGGATGGACCACGAATTTATCAGTACCATCCGCACAGGGTTGACGCCTGAAGGTAGAAAACTGCGTGCCGAGTTCATGCCGTGGGGGTCGTATACGTTCATGAATGATGATGAATTGAAGGCAGTCTGGGTGTATCTGCAATCCCTGCCAAAACTGGAGTATGGGCATCGGTGAGCAGAAATGATCCATATTTCGTCAAACGTATGGTGCAGGTAAAAGAAGAGTCCCCCTTGAAGGGGACTGTGCCTTTTTGCACAACTTGTCCAACGCTGTTTACAGCGGTATTTTGATATACTTGACTCATGCATCCTGACAA
>JANMSY010000305.1:0-8193 GCA_031389865.1 Anaerolineales bacterium
TTGGAGACTTGTAATATCCAGCATCTATTTCACCACCAACAGACACGCTGCCCAATGCGAGTCGCTGACCTGAAAAAGACGCGGGTCTATCTGTTTGCAGATATCCATGGCTACAGGGCAACGCGGATGGAAGCGGCAGCCAGACGGCAAATCCACCGGGTTGGGCGTTTCACCTTCAAGAATGATGCGCTTCCTGCGCAGGCGCGGGTTGGGAATCGGGATGACTGACAGCAAAGCCTTTGTGTATGGATGCTGTGGATTCTTTAGCACATCCTTCATCGTGCCAAATTCAACGATGCGACCAAGGTACATGACCGCGACGCGGTCCGCAAAGTACCCGACAGTCCCCAGGTCATGTGTAATGAAGATCACCGAAATGCCGCGCGACGTGCGCAGATCGGCGAGCAGGTTGATGATCTCAGCGCGGATGGAGACGTCCAGCATGGAGACCGGTTCATCTGCAAGCAGCAGATGCGGCTCGAGCACGAGTGCACTGGCGATGACCACGCGTTGACGCTGCCCGCCTGAGAGCTGGTGAGGGAAGCGGCGCAGATAATCCTCGGCCGGTTTCAAGCCAGAATCTTCCATTGCACGTTTTACACGTGCGCGGCGTTCGTCATGATTTGGAGTCAGCCCGTGCACGGTCAGCGGCTCGGTAACAATCTCTTCGATGGTCTGTGTTGGGTTGAGCGATTCATACGGGTCCTGAAAGACCATCTGGATCCGCTGGCGGATTTTCTTGCGCTGCTGGTTACTGGCATGTGTGATGTCAACGCCTTCGAAGATGATCGTGCCTTCGGTCGCCTCCTCCAGTCCCATGAGTGTCAGCGCCAGCGTGGACTTGCCGCATCCGCTTTCGCCAACCAGCGCGATCACTTCACCACGGCGCAGTTGCAGATCCACATCGTCCACGGCATGGACGAAACTTTCGTTGCGCGAGAACCAGCCCGGCCTACGCGCCTGAAAGTATTTTTTTAATTTCTTGACGTCGAGAATAATGTCGTCGGACATAAATTCCTAAAAGGTTTTCTGTTGGCCTGCGCTACTCATCACGAATTGCAGACCGTTCGCGGAGATTTGAATTCACCGATGAATTATTTTCCACCAAATGACAGCTTGCAAGATGGTCGCCGCCGTCCAACGAGTAAAGCGGAGGCATTTCGATGGAACATCTTTCGAATGCCAGCGGACAGCGCGGGGCAAACCGGCAGCCTGGGGGCAACGCATCCAGTTTGGGAGGATACCCGGGAATGGATGTGAGCCGCCTGTCGGGCTGGGATAGATCCGGGAACGCCTTGAGCAGTTCCTGGGTGTAGGGATGACGCGGCGAATTGTAGATCGTGTCCACGCTCGCGTATTCGGCAGTCACGCCGCCATACATCACGAGCACCGAGTCGCACATCTCCGCCACTACACCGAGATCATGTGTCACAAAGATCACGGCCAGGCCAAGCTTCTTTCGGAGTTCATCCAGCAGCTCAAGGATCTGCGCCTGAATCATCACATCCAGAGCGGTGGTTGGCTCATCCGCGATCACCACCTGTGGGTTACAGGAAAGCGCCATCGCGATCATGGCACGCTGCCGCATCCCGCCCGAATACTGATGCGGGAAGTGCTGCTTATGTTCGGTGGAAATTCCAACCAGGTCCAGCAACTCTTCGACGCGCGAGTCCACAATTCCCGGCGGAAGCTCAGGCATATGTTTTGTGATGGCTTCCGCGATCTGGTCACCGACCGTGCGCACAGGGTTGAGGGCGTTCATGGCCCCCTGAAAGATGATCGAAATGCCGCTCCAGCGCAGCTCCGCCATTTCGTCTTCGCGCAGCATTGCAAGGTCCTGGCCCGCAAAATAAATATGTCCGTTCGCGATCTCGCCCGCGGACGGGAGTAAACGCATCAACGCCATCATCAGGGTCGTTTTGCCACATCCACTCTCCCCCACAAGCCCGAGCATTTCGCCCTCATGCAATTGGAAGCTCACATTCTGGACCGCCTTGGCCACCGCGCCATCGTTCACGTAATTAACAGATAGATTCTGGACATCCAGCACAATCGGAACATCCTTTCGAATCACTCTGGATGCGGACTCAAATTCCACATCACCCTGGACCGTTGGCCTGCCCGGCATCAAGTGATGTGATTCCAGCCTCGGGTTTAATACCTGCTCAAGCCCGTGTCCAAGCAGCGTCAGCCCCAGGACGACCCACACGATTCCCAGGCCTGGAGCGAACAATGCCCACCACGCGCCCGCGCTCATGGCACCGCGGCCAAACGCGAAGTTGAGCATCTGACCCCAGGAGATGGCAGTTGGGTCACCCAGTCCCAAAAAGGACAGCGTGGATTCGTTCAATATCGCAAGAGATATCACAAGGATTGCATTCACAACCAGCAGCGGCATCACCAGCGGCAAAATGTGAGTGATGACAATATGCCAGTTCCCCGCTCCGATGGCACGCGCACGCAAGACGAATTTGCGGCTCTTCACCGCCAGCGTCTGCGAGCGGACAATGCGCGCCGTGGTCGTCCATCCCAGCAGGCCGATGACAAAGATAATATTCAGGATGTTGGGCCGGGTGAGCGCCACAATGACCACGATCAACGGCAGGTCAGGGATGACCAGCATGGTATCCGTGAAGCGCATCAGCAGGTTTTCAACCCTGCCGCCATAAAAGCCTGCCACGATCCCGATCAAACCGCCGATAAAAATGGAGATGAACGCCGCGAAGAAACCCACGATCAGTGAGACACGCGCTCCATACATAAAACTGGAGAGCACATCCTTGCCCGCATCATCGGTCCCAAACCAGTGTGCAGAGGAAGGCGGGTTATACACATCGCTGGATTCGATCCCTTCGTAGGATTTCGGATTGTAAGGCGCGAGAACCGGCGCAAAGATGGCGAGGATGAGGATCGCCACCAACATGATGAGTCCAACAATACCCATTCGGTTCCGGCGGAATGTCCTCCAGAAATCATTCAGTGGCGAGGAGCGTACGGACGGTTTCAGTTCAAGGGTCTGGACAGCCATGCATTACTCCGTCTGTACACGCGGGTCAAGGTAGGAATACGTCAGGTCGGCGATCAGGTTGGCCAGGATCACCGTCACCGCGATCAGCAGGAATGCCCCCTGCAGAACAGGATAATCGCGGCGCAGGACCGATTCAAAGATCGCGCCGCCCAGCCCCGGCCATGAAAAGACCGCTTCGATCTGGATCGCGCCTGCAACGGTAAACCCAAGGTTAATCGCAATGATCGTCACGATGGGAAGCATCGCATTCTTGAGCGCATGGTCCTTCAGGATCTGGAACGTGCTCAGTCCCTTTGCCTTGGCGGTCAAAATATAATCCTCTGAAAGCACATCCATCAGGCTGGAGCGCATGATCAGCATATATTCGCCCATGAACACAATGGTATATGTCAGCGTGGGCAACACCATGTGCCTGGCAATGTCGCCAGCCTGGTACAAAAATGGATAGGTTCCCGTCCCCGGTGTTGCCTTACCTCCAATGGGAAACCCGTTATTGCTGCCCCAGAACAATAGAATGATCCCAAGCCAGAAGGTCGGCAGGCTCCATGCCAGCAGCCCGGTCATGAGCGCTGCATAATCAATGCTGGTGCGCGTCTTCCAGGCTGCGAGGACTCCAAAGATCACACCCACGATGATCGACAGGATTTGTCCAGCGCCGATCAAAAGGATCGTGTTCCACAACCGTTCCATAAGAATGTCCGTGACCGGGCGGTTCTGATGAAAGCTGATCCCCAGCTCTCCCTGCGTTAAATTACGTAAATAAATGAAGAATTGCGTATCAAAAGGGTTAACTGCACAATCCCCAAACTCCACAGGGTTCAGGGAATTGAAACAATTGAGGACGGGTTTATCCAGCCCATAACGGATGCGTATTGCTTCGATCGCATCCCTCTTCAAGCGCGGATCATGGATGCCTGCACGCGCTGGGTCACCAGGCAGGACGCGAAAAAGGAAAAAGTTCAGTACAAGCACAAAAAGAATGGTAAAGGCAGACCACCCCAGTTTACTGAAAAGATGGCGGTAACGTTTCAACAGATTCTCCGCATTACCTGAAGTAGACGAGGGGCAGTCATCAGCTGCCCCTCGTCCATCATTTATTTTATTGAACCGGTGAGACGACAAACAACGAAGTCACATCCGAGAGTTCCACTTTTGGCTGGTCCAGGACCCAGCCGGTGAAACGGTCCTTGCGATACGCCTGTACAGCCTGGGCATAGTACGGAATGATGTACACAACGTCATCATGCACGATCTGCTGCATCTGCCAGACGATTTCCTTGCGTTTATCCTGGTCGAGCTCAATGGCCTGCTGTCCAAACAAATCATCGTATTCAGGATTGGAGTAGCCTGTCTCGCTGCTGCCGGTGGGTATCTCGTCCGTGGTCATCACACTCAGGAGCAGGTTGGGGTCCGGGTCAGAACCCCAGCCCCAGATTATGATATCAAAATCGAAGGCCGGGCAGCATGCAGAAGTCAACGCATCCGGGTCCATGGCCTGTGCTTCCAGCGTTACACCGATCTGTCCCCACATCTCGCTCAACAGTTCAGCCAGGCGCGGCGAGTCGATGCTGTCACTGGGCCAGTTCAGACGGAAAGTTAGAGGCTGTAGGCCATCTGGCATTTCACGGACGCCATCGCCATCAGTATCCACGTACCCTGCATCCTCGAGGATCTGGTTGGCCTTCTCAACATCATACTCGTAATTCTGGAGACTGGAGTTGTACCAAAAACCTAAACCGTCCGGGATAAGCGTTGTGCCGGGGGTGCCCAAACCCAGCAGAACCACATCGATGATCTGCTGTTTATTGGTCGCGTGGGCCAGCGCCAGACGCACATTGCGGTCCTGCAATGCGGGATGCCCGGTGCACAACCCGTCGTCTGGAGGACAATTCTCCGGTGTGACCTGGTTGAAGATGATGTCTGTAACATCTGGCGCGAAGGGCGCACCCGTCACAACTTCGATATTCGCATCCTCCTTCAAGGTTGCCACTGCGGTATTAGGCATCTCGGTGATCATATCCACCTGCCCGGTCTTGATCGCCTGTACGAGGGCGTCCTGGTTTTCAAAGGTCTGCAGAATCACCTCGTTAACCTTTGGCGAGCCGCCAAAATAATCCTCATTCGCGGCCAGGTGTACAAATTCATTCGGCTTGTATTCAACCATCTTGAATGGTCCACTTCCGACGGCGGCAACGTTTTCGAATTCAACGGCATCCTCACCCTCCCAAACATGCCTGGGCAAAACATACAGGAACACCAGTTGCGCGTCGATGTTGGGGATAGCCTCTGAAAGCGTAATTACCACTTCATTGTTGGCGGTGGCTTCCATGGTTTCGAAATAGGCGGTGTAATCCCCCATCCACGGATAATCCTCCGTATTCTGATACAGGCTATACGTAAACACAACATCTTCCGCAGTGAGCGGTTCACCGTCATGGAACTTTACGTCATCGCGGATCTTGTAGGTATACACCAATGCATCATCAGAGACGTTCACACTTTCAGCCAGGCTTAGCTTGAATGTGCCATCCAGTTGCAACTGGTACATTGTGTCATACACCAGCCCAAAAACAGTATACGACTCAGCGAGTACGGCTGCTCCGGGATTGAGCGTATCCGGGCTTCCTCCCCAGCCGATCCGCAAGGTGACCGGCTGAGACTGGGCTACGAGCCCGCCACATGCCGAGATCACCAGGGCGAGTACGGTCACGACAACGAAAAACGCGTATCTCACTTTCATCTTACTCCTCCTCAAGAGTTAAGTGTTTTTGGGGCAGGCGCCCCATTAAACGAAAACTGCATCAAGCCTTACAGCCGCGATGCAGTAATCACCAAAAACCAGTCCGATGTGACAGAAGCGTACCTACTGAAAATTCAGTTGTGTACATTCGTTTTGATTTTACTTTAGTTTGAGGTTGAGGAAAAGGCAATTCAGCAAAAACAAAAAATGCAGGGCTCTCACACAACCCGTCAGTTTTATTAGAAGTGGACAAATTAAGTATCTTTTGGCCCATTTGAGTGTCCTGTAGATATAGACATCTGGCTGGATTTTGTTGTCAGGATAAAGCCAGATCAAGGTTGCCCTACGGAGTGAACATCATGGAATCAACGCCGAGAATGAGGCTGGTAGGTTTTTTGAAAATAGCAGGCATCGGGCTATTTGCATATACTTTTATAGGGTTGGCAATGCAGGGATATGGAGTGCAGTGGACAGGGTTTGGGAAACCGCCTGACGACTCCATGCAGGCGAAAACGCTCTGGGATTGGATGAATCTGTTACTCGTACCTCTCTTCCTGGCAGGAGGCACTCTCCTGTTGAGTCGTTCAAAGCATGATACGGATCGCGAACACGGGGAGGAACGTGCCACTGTTGAGCGTGCCATTGCAGTAGACCACCAGCAGGAAGCGGCGCTTCAATCCTACATTGACCGAATGGCAGACTTGTTATTAAGGGATAAATTATCGAGGTTTTCCAGTGACGAGGTGCGAAATGTTGCCAGGATTCGAACACTTACCGTATTCCGTGGATTGGATTCAAAACGGAAAGGGTCGGTTCTTCTTTTTCTTAAGGATTCTGGACTGATCGACCGGGAGGCAGTCATTGACCTGAGTGGAGCCGACCTGAGCGGGGCTTCTGTGATGTTTGCCAACCTGAACCGCGTGAACCTAAGCGAAGCAAACCTGAGCGGAGCTGATCTGCGCGGGACCAACCTGGGCAAGTCCTACTTGAGTGGAACCAACCTGAGTGGAGCCAATCTGAGCAGAGCCAATCTTGGCGGAGCCGACCTTTTTGAAGCTACTCTTAGTGGAGCCAATTTTAATCAAACCAACTTACACAAAGCCAACCTGAACGGAGCCGACCTTAGAGGCTGCCGCCTGAATGAAGCGGACCTTCGCGAAGCTGATCTGAGCAGAGTGAATCTCAATGTCGGCGATCTGGTCCGCGCGAACCTTAGGGGAGCGAACCTGGGTGGAGCCAAACTCCTGGGAGCCGACCTCCGCGAAGCCGATCTGAGCCAGGCGGATCTGTCTGGAACAGAAATCACCGAAACGGAATTGGGAAAGGCAAAATCTCTCGAAGGCACAACCATGCCGGACGGGACGAAGCACGATTGATCTTAATATAATTGCTCAGCGAAACAGCATACAGCAACTGTCCTGGAAATCAAGGCAGTTGCTGTTTTTTCGGGTGCAGACAGCAGAATGATCCCTGGATTTAAGCGGCTCGCAGCAGGTCTTATTGGCGTAAAATAATGTAGGCTACGTAATGACCATACCTGCGCTTGAAAGGGACACCCATGGATAATCCCATCAAACTCACAGAAAAATACGAACGCAATGGATGGCCTTCGATCAAGAGGCCGGACATCAAACCACCCGATGGCTGGAATCTGTCTCTTTTGACCTCCCTGGAGCGAATCCGTTCGCACGCGCTTTCTCCGGATGGACAGAGGATCGCGTGCATCAAGGATGGTGAATCACTCTCAGACGTATATCTGATCCCGTCAAATGGAGGCTGGCTTACGCGGCTGACCACCGACCGTCCCCTTGCAGCCTACTGGGATGACGAGCTTCCCGCCTGGTCCCCTGACGGAAAATGGATCACGTTTGGCATCAAAGGGCATGTCCATCTCGTACCCTGTCAGGGTGGCCTGCCCAAAAAGATCACGGACTTCGCTGTATCCGCGAGCAGCCCGCGCTTCATGCCCGATTCACATGGACTGATTGTGACGGTGGAACGCAATGAGGCTGACCAGTTGCTGCTCACGGATATCAACGGTTCATGGCCGCGCCCGCTGACCACTGATACGATCGGCGATCACTGGGACGCGCGTCCATCGCCGGACGGGAAAGCCATCCTGTACACGCTGCGCCGCTTCGATGACTTGAACAGGCTGGATGTGGTCCTGCTTGAAATTGGAACGGGTAGATCCATCACCTTGTATGGCAAGCCCTCCACGCGGGCGTTATCAGCCAGGTGGTCACCAGATGGAAAGTGGATCGCCTTCATCGCGCAGGAAACTGAACGCGAAGAGATCTACCTCGTCAAGCCCAATGGTGATGGCCTCCATCAACTTACGAATACGGGACAGGATGTCTTCCAGTTTGAATGGTCTCCAAACGGAGCTCAACTTGCTGTCATCTTTAATCGGAATGGTGCGTTC
>JANMSY010000584.1:0-8681 GCA_031389865.1 Anaerolineales bacterium
TACAGGCTGCCCAGGAGGGACTGCATGATTACATCGGCGCGATCACTTCCGCGCAGGAGGATGAACGCATGCGGCTGGCGCGTGAATTGCATGATGACACGATCCAAGCCATCATCGCGCTCAAACAACGTGTGCAACTCGCGCAGAAATCCGTCAAAGACCAACATGGACGTCAATCGCTGAATGAACTGGAAACCCTCGCCGAACAAACCATTGAGAATCTACGTCGCCTGACACGCGCCCTGCGTCCCATTTATCTTGAAGACCTGGGGCTGGTTACCGCACTCGAAATGCTGACGCGGGAAACGAGTCAAAACAATCAACTGGTCTTCAAGATAAATGGGACGCAGGGCGCGTGTCAGGCGGCGTAGATTCTCAATGGTTTTTTCGGCTAGTGTTTCCAGTTCATTCAGCGATTGACGTCCATGTTGGTCCTTGACGGATTTCTGCGCAAGTTGCACGCGTTGCTTGAGCGCGATAACGGCTTGGATCGTGTCATCATGCAATTCACGCGCCAGCCGCATGCGTTCATCTTCCTGCGCCGAGGTGATCGCGCCGATGTAATCATGCAGTCCCTCCTGGGCAGCTTGCACCTTGCGCGACATCTCGGTCAATTCCATTTGTAGATGTCGTACTTCCGAAATCCCACCGACAGATTCCTTGATCGCTTCAAAATCGCCCCATGCCAGCGCAGCAGCCTTGGATTCAAGTCTCTGCAAAGGTTGGACGATCTGCTTCGCACCAAACCATATTGCGATTAACGTTAGAATAAATGCTGGGACGATGACAAGCGGAGCCATCTGGGTTAGCTGTAACGATGGACTGATCACCATTTCCCATTCTTCTTCAGTGATCAATGCCCATCCTGTCGATTCGATAGGACTGTATGCAACGACGTGTTCAGTCTTATCCTTCTTGACATACAAAACACCGCTCTCCCCTTGTAATGCCTCCGTAACACCTGGGTGGTCCGATTCTAATTTGTCCTGCGCGAGTGCGCCGCTCACGAAAAGCAATCGGCGCGATTCATCCAGCAGGTAGATGGTCACATGACTACCTGTGGGGTAGGTGGTTGAGAGGGTTTCAGCGGCAAGTGTTTCGGGTGAAAACACCCCCGCTACAATCACATCGCGAGAAGCGGAATATGCTGAAACGATTACAAATAACTGCTTTGAGTTAGGATCAAGAATTGGAGCGGAGAAAACAGCCTCACGGTCTGAAGGAGAAGCCAGGGAGAGACTCCGAGTATTTTCGGAAACCCACTCCCAAAACTTGTCGTTGCCTGTATGTGCGAGTAAGCGTCTATCGGAATTAAGAAAGGCTATTTCCCCATTAAAATCATTGGCAAGGTCATTCGTGGTCGCAAAGATTTCTTCAAAAGTCAAATCCTCAGCAGACAGCACAGCCATGCTTGTGATGGTCGCCACGCGATGATGCAATTCAGATTCAAGTGCGGCGGCAGAAGATTGAACTGCGCGCTCATCGCGCTCGCCAACCAGGGCGCGCATATCCTGCTGGTGCATGTTGACACCGCCAAATGCGATTACCAGCAGTAACAGGGTGAGCGGAAGGATGGTGACTGCGAAAAGTTGTGTGAGTCCGCGCCAGCCAGGCATGAGACGTCTCATACTTCTTCGATGATATTGCCAGAACCTTGAGAAATCAATTTCAATGAAACTGCGCGCATGACCGCTTCGGTGCGGCTGTTGGCTTGCAGTTTGGCGAAGATATGTGCGAGGTGTCCCTGCACGGTACGGTCGCTAATACTGAGCTGTACACCGATGGCTTTATTGGTGAATCCCTTTGCGGCAAGTCGCAATACATCGAGTTCACGATCTGTTAGCGGTTCGATGATTTTCTTTTCTGTTCCCTTGAATATGTTGGACATCAATTTGCGCGTGATGGCGGGGTCAAGTGCAGACTTGCCTTCATTTACATCGCGCACAGCTTGAATAAGGTCGTCGGCTTGTGCCGTCTTGAGCACATATCCATTCGCGCCTGCCTGCAGGACTGCCATCACATAAGGGTCGTCATCATAGGCAGTCAGAATCAAAACTCCCACTTCGGGCAGATGCGCGCGCACCCAACGGGTGACTTCAATTCCGCTGGCTTTTGGCATTTGGATATCCAGCACGGCGACATCGGGTTTGTGTTTCTGGATGAGCGCCTGAGCCTCTTCGCCATCTCCCGCCTCAGCAATGACCTGGAGGTCGTCCGCGCTTTCAAGCAGTTGACGCACCCCCGCGCGGACGATGTCATGGTCATCAGCCAGAAGAATGCGGATTTTGTTTTTTGATTTGCTCGATGATTTTGGCATAACTTAATTTATCCAATTGTTGATTATGAGCTTGGGTTTGAAAAGCGTATGGGAAGACAAGCCAGATGATACCCAGGCCGGCTAAAATTCCAGAAATGAAGCGCATGAGTGAGTTGAACGAGCCGAGCGCGTCGCCCGCATAGAATGTCGCGGGTAATACATTATTTGTCAACACAGCCAGCCATGCATTTGTATCACGGAATCCCTGTCCGATGCCAGCGAAGTCACTGACCGCATGTGTGCCGCCATCCAATGCGAGAGGCAGTAGGATGAGTATGAAACCCCACCATGTAATAGGTTTAATTTTGCGACGCAGAGGATACCAGAGTAAGGCAAAGAACCAAACGCTGCTGTAAAACGAGATCATGCGATCCGACCAGGCGACCTTCCAACCCATCGACTCGTTTCCGATGAATTGACGAAGAATCATCGGGTTGGCAGTGTTCTGCCATGCAGACTGAATTTCACTCAGGGAATACATCGTCTTTTCGCCAAACCAAAAGAACGACCGCTCTGGTAGTTGGTGACAGAAGAAAGAGTAAATAAAGTAGAGCGCTTTGCCTGCGCCAGTCCAGCCGATGTACATGAAGACAGGTGCCAAGTATGGCATAAACACCCACAGGCCATACACGATCAGGAAGGTTGCAAACCAGTGATCGCTAATCCATTGGAAAATGGATCGCTTCGGCTTTGGTAAGGTGGTCGTTAGGATTGAGGACATCACATTCCTTTACGGAGCATTTGGCTCAGGTGCTTTGTTGAGATTGGCACGATAGAAGGCTTTGGCTTGTTCCGCGTCGAATATCTCAAAACGTTGCAATCGCCCCCAGGATGTCATGACAAGAGGAACCTCAATAGTGTTCCAGGGATAGGCGATCAACTTCGTGCCGCCAAGTTCATCCATGGTAATTCTGATCTGTTCCTTCAAGTTCGCACAGCCAGATTCATCGAGGAGGTCGCAGTTGTACCAGAAGATCACATACCCGTGTTCAAGGTTGTGAACGAGATAGGCAGCGGGATAGGTGTAAATATTTGATTCGTAAAATCCTTTTTGGGCTTCCTCTGCATAATGCCGCCCCGAGGTCGGCGGGTCAGAGTTGTACTGACCTGGATCGCTGTCAACTGGGATATGCGGATCGCTCACCATAATCTGGACAGACTCGCCCGCTAGTGGGCGGACTCCCTGCCAAATGATGAGACCGAAAATTACAAGAATGAGAGCCCCGATCCCACCCCAAATAAGATTGGTTCGGATCTTCTGCTTGCGTTGACGTTCGTGCATTTTCTGACGATTGGATTTTGAATTCATAAGATTTCCGAATTTATTGGTAAACAGGCATCAAGATGTTTCCTGATGCCTGTTCATACTTGGACCTACTGAATTGGAAGCTCGATTTCTTCCTTGTAGTCCAGTTCACCTTTACGCACGTAGATGGTCACCACCCAGTCGCCAGAATCACTGAAATTGGCTTTGATGGAATATCTTCCACCACCTTGTTCGGTGGCTTGACCGCTCATACCCATCCCCGCCATTGCAGGATGTTCCGCATTCACATCTACTTTTGCGCCTTCGATCGGTGAACCGCTGGCATCGGCGATGGTGAATATCAATTCAATATCACCCTTCATCGCGGGAGAAGGATTGGTATCCAACTTAATATTCACTTGTTTGGACGAAGTTGTTTCAGCAGGCGTGGCCGCGCCTCCACAAGCCGCCAGTAAAACAGATAAAGCAACCAGCAGACTGATAAAAATAAACTTACGCATTGTTCTTTCTCCTTTTAGTGAAATGATTATTCAGTGACATTGATCATCAACATCAAACCGCCTGGCTCAACATTGTCGTTCGTGGTGTGATGCAGGATGTGACAGTGCAACATCCATTGCCCAGTTTCTGTGGCGACAAATTCGATATCATAGCGTTCGCCTGGCGCGACACTGACCGTATCCTTCGTTAATTGCGCTGCCTCAGGCACAGGATGCCCATCGGTGGCGACAATTTTGAAGGGCATCCCATGCAGGTGCATTGGATGGATGAATTGACCAATTCCGATCAACCGTAGCCGAACCAGATCACCTTTCTTGACCGTGATTGTCTCTGTGGACGGGAATGACTTTCCGTTGATCGTGAAGTAGTTGGGTTCCATTCCACCCATCGGCATCGCGGCAAAGGTCTCTCCATCCGTCATCCGTAATTCAGAGATCATCAAAACCTTGTCCACAGCAGGCGGATTAGCTTCAGGTTCCTTTGGTTCAATGATGAATGGAGCATACAAGCCTGCACCTACCTGCACGTCGCCTTCAAAATGTGAGTGATACATGAACGTGCCCGCAGGTTTGGCGATGAATTCATATGTAAAGGATTCGCCAGGTTGAATGGGATCCTGTGTGACTCCAGGCACGCCATCCATTGCGTTGGGAACTTCGACTCCATGCCAATGTATGGTTGTTGGATCTGGCAATTCATTCTTTACGATGATCCTGACTTGATCGCCCTCTGTGACACGGATCATGGGTCCAGGCACGGTCCCGTTGTATGTATATGCCGTTACAGTCACGTCATCTAAAATTGGCCATTGCACCGCTTTTGTTGTCAACTCGAATACTTTAACGCCATCTTCTTCGCGATACGCAAGTGGCTGTCCACCTATGTTTTCCATGGCAGGCTGAACGTTCGGGGCTGTGATCGGCTCCATCATGTGCGCGGCTTCGGGATTATCAGCCATCATACTGCCTGGGGTGGCAGTCAGTATTGGGTCGTCGCCCATCGGCATCGTGGCGTCCGGTGGCGCACCAGCGGGCGCGCACGCTGAAAGTGTCAACGCCAGGGCAATCAGCGAAAAAATCATTGCCTTCTTTATTTTCATATTTCCTCTCAAGAGTTGGAATAGCCCGTAACTATAAGGAATTCCCCATTTTCTAACCAGCGCAATTTGACGCGGCTGAAGATAGGCAAAATTGCCTACTCAGCCTGTGAAATGGAAACAGGCTCCTTGATTTCAAGCGCCTGCCGAATTGAATTAATCAATTTTGCATCTGTCCGTTGTTGTGGATCGTTCGCAATGGAAACCCAGGTTTGTCCATCATTACCATGCAGAATCAGGGTTGCAGGGCTTGTGTTGAGCGGCGTCGAAACATCTGCAACTTTCCCATAAACCAATAAAACCACCATCTGGCAGTCACATTCCTCTGTCCCATGATTCGGGCAGGGACAATCGTGCAGCGCCAGACGTGCCGTGTGCAAATCAAAAGTTTGTATTGGACGCAAGCCCGCCTGCAACAACTGTTTCTTTGTCCATTGCAATGCTTCGTCACTGGGATGATTGATAGATAGGAACGGAGAAGTATTCATAAGCGCCTCAGGTTTGATAACGCTATTTTAGGACTTCCCCCAATAAACACAGAGGGCTACTTCACTTATTAATGAATAAGCAAAATTGCCTATTATCCCCAACCGCCATCTGGCGCAAGACGCTCGCAGACACAAAGGCTATGATGAGTAAAAGGAGATTCATGGTGAAACGTTTTCTACTTCCTATCACGGCCTTCCTGCTCGGCTCTGCCTTCATTGCTTCATTCTACATCGGCATTCTCACCTGGGCGCAAGGCTGGGAGTACGCCTCCTCGCAATTCGTGCGCGACCGCTGGTATGTCATCCCGATCATTGTCGGCTTCGGTGTTCAAGCCGCGCTATATACCGTTCTGCGCTTCCGTCTTTTTATTCCAGTTACGTCAACCGCCCATACAGGCTCCATGATGAGCGCAAGTGGAGGCACATCCGCCACGGCGATGGTTGCATGCTGTATCCATCACGTCACAGATATCCTGCCCATTCTCGGTTTGAGCGCAGCGGCAAGTTTTCTCGCGCGTTACCAGCGCCCCTTCATGCTTGTTGGTCTCACAATGAATTTAATTGGTATTAGCGTCATGCTCTTCGTGCTCTATCGTGAACGACAAAAACTTCAACCTGTTCTTTTGGAAACTATATGAAACGACATCTTGTACTCGCTCTCTTGACTTTATCTCTTGTCCTCGCTGCGTGCTCTGCGACGGTGACTCCGCTTCCAACCAACCCTCAGCCTGCTCCCGTCTCGACGGAATCTGCCTCCCCCGCAAATGATTCTGCCACCCGCATTGACGAGCAGGGTGCGATCATCATCGAAATCGCCCCACTCAACCTTGCCGCGCCAACTAATACATTCGAGTTCGATGTCGTGATGACCACTCACTCCATTGACCTGAGTATGGATCTGGCAACACTATCTACTCTGACTACTGACACAGGCGTTAGTGTGGAATCAACTCTCTGGGACGCCCCGCTAGGCGGTCATCACGTGGAAGGTAAGTTGATCTTTCCTGCAACAAAAGATGGCAAATCCATCCTCGAAGGCGCAACAAAACTTACGCTCACAATCATTAACGTGGACGCACCCTCGCGTATCTTTGAATGGGAGTTGAAATAAAAGGAGTTCAAATGAATAAACGTCATCTCTGGATCATGTTGCTTTGCTGTATGCTGCCTATCATTGGGCTAACCGCAATCTTCTTGTTCCAAATACCCGTGAATACGGTTGTCTATTTTGGGTTGCTTCTACTGTGCCCGCTTTCACATTTCTTCATGATGGGTAATATGCACAATCATACCGATCAGCCAGAGCAGCATCACGATCATGCATCGCACGAAAAAACATAATCTCTCGCGCCGCGACTTTCTCAAACTTGCCGCGCTGGGTGCGGGAACACTCGCTTTTCGGTCACTACCAAATTTCGTATCGTCTGATTTTCCTCAAAACGAAAAACTGGGACGCGTTACCGTTGGCAAAGTGGATGTCTTCGCTCGTCCCGACGCAAACACCCAGATCGTCGGCGCGTTATATGAAGACAATGTTGTTCCCTGGATTCGTGAGGCGGTGGGTCCGATGCCTGGCCGGATCAATCAGCGCTGGATTGAAACACCATATGGATTTATATGGGGCGGAAACGTACAACCTGTTTTTAATCAACCAAACGTTGCTGTGACAAACCTGCCTACGACAAGTCTTGGGCAGGGTATGTGGGTGGAGGTCACTGTCCCTTACGTGGATTTAGTTCTTGACAATCCTCCTGCACGCGCACCCTGGCTTCAATATCGTGAATCCATAGGACTGCCCGCACGCTTCATCTATAGCCAGATTGTCTGGGTGGATCAAACCCGCACTGACGAGTCTGGTAAGGTTTGGTATCGGCTCAACGAAAAATATGGCTCAGGTGATTTATTCTGGGGACAAGCAGAAGCGTTTCGTTCATTGACTTCTGATGAAATATCCCCGATCACTCCCCTAGCAGAAGAAAAACGAATCGTTGTCAACATTGATTATCAAACTTTATCCTGCTTTGAGGGCAAAAACGAAGTTCATTTTTCACGCATTTCAAGCGGTGCGTTATATGATGCCTGGGGCAACCGTGTGAACGTGTGGGAAACACCTGTTGGGGAATTTCCCATCTGGCGCAAAGCAATTTCATTGCCATTGAGCGGTGGAAGCTCCTCTGCGGGGTGGAGCTTGCCAGCCGTTGGATGGGTGAGTCTGTTCGTAGGGACAGGAGTTGCGATCCATTCAACTTACTGGCACAATAATTATGGCGAGCCTTCTTCACGCGGCTGTGTCAATGCAAGCCCCGAAGACGCGAAATGGATTTTTCGTTGGGGTCTGCCTCAGGTACCCTACGATCCTGGCGATGTCACAGTTGAAATGCCAGGAGGAACAAAGGTTAGTGTTGAGAAGAAAGAGATTTGAGCATCCAAAACACCACAACCTGGTAAAAATCAAAATGTTTTGCAAAGAGAGATGGTCAGAAACAATCTAAGAAGCGAAAGTAATGTTATTATCAAATTTACACACAAAATTAAATATTTTGCCTTCAAAGCTGACAAATAATTGTCCAGTGCGACGTGTATCTGGTATACGTGTGTGAGTAACCATATACAACTCTATGCCACAATGAATCTCCTTTTGTCAGGTTGCTCAACCATACATCTGATTTAGAGTCTTGAAATATGTCCTGAAGATTAGCCTTTTGCCATTGACCAAACACAAATAATGTTTCAAATTGTCAGTATCCATGCCCTTAAGGATTCATGGCTGGGGTTTTCTGTTTTCCATAGAAATTTAAGAGGTGCTCAAATAAAATGAAATAATGCCATTGTAAATTTGACTTGAGATACCAGAAAAAAGATCAACTACTAAGAATCTATCCTAAAATTCAATGATCTTTCTGGATATGTCGTTGCGAACCGCCGCTTTTGTTCTTTGGCGGTGAAGCAATCTCCTTTTCATCAGGCAAAATCTAGTTTTTGGGAGATTGCTTCGTCGGGGAGAGCGCCCTC
>JANMSY010000586.1:0-3086 GCA_031389865.1 Anaerolineales bacterium
TTAATGTGGATTTTTACCGCAATGTGCTTGGGCAACGTCTGGTGAAAAAGACGGTCAACTTCGATGTCCCGGATACCTATCACCTGTATTTTGCCGATGAGATCGGCACCCCCGGCAGTGTACTGACATTTTTTGCATGGACTAACACGAAACGTGGCGTGCGCGGCAACGGGGAAACTACGGCGCTGGCATATAATATCCCGCAAGATTCGCTTGGCTTCTGGCAGGAGTATCTCACCAGCAAACATGTTCCTCTTTTACCCGTGGAGCGCCGATTCGGAGCAGATGTGTTGTCTTTTGATGATCCAGACGAGATGCATGTGGAGCTCGTCACAACCGACATGCCGCCTGCTGTCCGCCATTGGGCAGAGGGACCCATCCCACAGGCATATGCGCTGAACGGATTTCACAGCGTCACCTTGTGGCTGGATGAGATAGAACCAACAGCCGACCTGCTGATCAACCAGATGGGTTACACGTTCACGGGGCGCGAAGAAAACCGTCACCGCTTCAGCGGCGGATCTGGAGCTTTGGCTCACATCATCGACATTTTGCATCGGCCAACGCAGCCTGAACACCTGCCCAACGAAGCGATCTTCGGCGCAGGCTCGATCCATCATATTGCCTTCCGCGTCCCCAGCGATGAAATGCAATTGGAGTACCAATCCTCCCTGCGCGCGGCAGGCTACGCAGTGACAGCGGTGCGTGATCGCAGTTACTTCCACTCGATCTACTATCACGAGCCCGGTGGAGTCCTTTTCGAGATCGCTACAGATACGCCCGGTTTTGCGATTGACGAACCCGTCGATTCGTTGGGAGAAAACCTTAAGCTACCCGAATGGTTGGAAACCAACAGGCCTGTCATTGAACAGAATATTGCCCCGTTCACACTGAAACCCATTGAAAAGATGAAATAACCATGTCCATGCCGCACGCGAGTCAACCGGTGTATACGGCAGGCACGGGATTAAACGGAGCAACTGCTGCCATGATCCTGCTGCATGGAAGGGGCGCGACCGCTGAGGATATCCTGTCCCTTGCCGCCGAGTTAACCTTTGCCGGGCTGACCTTCCTTGCGCCACAGGCATCGGGCTACACATGGTATCCAAACCGATTCATATTGCCCGTGGAACAAAACGAACCACATCTTTCCTCTGCATTGGGGCTGATCGACGGCATCATCAAGCAGGTCGAGAGGACAATTCCGCTGGACTATATTTTCATCGGCGGCTTCTCACAGGGGGCCTGTCTCGCATCCGAATATGTGATCCGTCACCCACGCAGATACGCCGGGTTGCTGGCATTTAGCGGCGGCTATATCGGTCCGCTCAACGTGCCGCGCGAACCGAAAGGCGATCTGCAAGGAATGCCCGCTTTCCTTGGCTGTTCAGATGTTGATCCGCATATCCCGCTTCAACGCGTGAAAGAGACCACTGCCCTGCTCCAGGCGATGGGAGCACAGGTCACCGAAAAAATTTATCCGCAAATGGGACATACGATTGTTGAAGACGAAATCGATGAAGCAAAAAGGATTATCGAGGAAAGCCTTTAAATATGGCAGGTTACGTTTGCGAAGTCCTGGAAGGGTGAAATGTGACTTAAAACCTTTTGCAGCGGTAGCCTGGCACAATTTTAAAGGATCCCGTGCTAAAATGCCATAACCGTTCTCAAGATAATAAAAGGATTTCACAATGTCGGCATTTATCTCTTATTCCAGGACCAATTCCGCTTTCGCGGTTCGGCTTGCAAAAGACCTGAAGTCAGCGGGCTATGCTGTCTGGCTTGATCAACTTGATATTGCCACAGGGACTCGCTGGGACGATGAGATCGAAATCGCATTGGAAGCCTGCACAACATTCATGATCGTTCTCTCCCCCGAATCAATGCAATCACAAAATGTCAAAGATGAAATTGGATACGCAATCGACGCCGGCAAAGACATTTTACCGGTGAGAATAAAGTCTGGTGATATTCCACTCAGGCTGAGGCGTTTTCAATACGTTGATTTCACCACCAGACCGTACGAGGAAAGCTTAAAGGAAATAAAAAGCCTCCTAACCATTACGGGCCAGCTTGTTTCATCAACGGTTGAGAAGCAACGTGCTGGGGCAACAGCGCGGGCAGCCGCGGAAAAAACACGACCACTACAGTCTGATCCTATCACCCAGACAAGGAAACCCCTTGCTAAACAGCCTGAAGCAACAGCCTCTCCAGGTGGAAAGATAAAAATGTCCAAAGGTCTCCTGGTGGGTATGGTTGCAATCATGGCGCTTGGCATTGCAGGGATAGTCATTAGCACCCTCGGAAACGCAAATCCACCTGCGGTTGCCCTGCCTACCGCCACCCTGATCGTCGAAAATCTGCCAGAGGAACAGCCAACCGTGAAATCAACGGTGGATACCTCGCAAGTTACTGCCCTCACGCAACAAGCACAGGCAGAGATATTCATCACGAAATTTGTGGAAGGCACTGATTTAAGTAATTGGGAACAATTTGTAAAAGGGCAGGGCAGAAGAAACAAGGTAACTATTTTGCCCTCGAATGACGGCCTTGAATTCAACCTGAGTGACCCCGACCTACATGTATATTACGCTTATAAACCAGTTGTATATACAGACGTTGCCATAAGAATTAGAGCCGAAAACCTGGGTCAAAACGCCAATAACGTGGGCATCGTTTGCCGAAGAACGGACGATACATGGTATGAGTTTAGTGTCATGGGTGGTGGTGAATGGAAACTTTATAACTACAGTAACGGTTACTTTACCATTGACAACGGCGGCACCCTGGCGATCAAAACTGGGAAAAGTATCAATGAGTATGAAATGCTTTGCGTGGGTGATGAAATTACCCTTCGCATCAACGGCCAAACAGTGTCAACGTTCAGTCCCAAAAATAATACTCACTCTGAAGGGCAGGTAGGTTTCAATATTTCGTCCAATACTGTATTTCCGATTGATATCAGGATGATTGAATTCGAAGTTTCCAACCCATCGTCAGGATCAACTGCTGACAGCACATTAAGTTCTGCTGAGACTGGAACTGCGATCACACCTTGATCCAGCACCGTATCTCCCGCTACATCA
>JANMSY010000594.1:0-5537 GCA_031389865.1 Anaerolineales bacterium
TTCGCGAAGTTCTTCGTTAGACGATTCCATGTTATTCAGCAATCCAAAATTCAGTGACTGAATTATAACCGAGAAAAATCCCCTGTCAAACTGGGGACTCTTATGCCTGCATGGCTTTCTCAAAATCCAATGTCACCCTGAGGAAGCGTTTTTCAGCGACTGAAGGGTCTCTGACACCGTGGTAGAGATGCCTCGCTCTGCTCAGCATGACATGCTCTGGGTTTGTCAAGCGATAATGAGAAAGCCATACTTATGCCTGCTGCCATACCGCCATCAATTCAAATCAATTCTTAATCGATTAAGAATTGACTCAATACTATAATGTCTCATTATGAACAGATTTTTCACCCGCCCGCCCTGTTAGGTCGTTCTTGAAAAGCCCCACTGGGCCTGTTTTGCATTTCCCCTAATTCGTAAAAAAACCACACCAGATGATGTCGACGGTGCCTGACGCAGCCGTCTATTTGCATTTAAGTTCAACGCGCGTGGCCCGCCCGCTCTGATCTGTCCCTATTCATCAATTCGACAGATCGGAGGTTTCAAATGGAAACAATTCGGGGCAAAACGTCCCTCGATTTGGACTTACATGGATTGAACAAAAGACTCGCGGGCCATAGCCGCGTCATACTGGACCTGGGAACTGGCGACGGCCGCTATGTGCACCATCTCGCCGAAAGGAATCCAAACTGGTTCGTCATCGGCGTAGACTCATGCCGCGAAAACCTACGTGAGCATTCGAGAACAAAACTTCCTAACGCGATCTTCGTCATTGCCAGCGCGCAGGATCTGCCGGGTGAATTGGATAGTCTCATTTCTCATGTCACCATCAACTTCCCCTGGGGCAGTCTGCTGGAAGGTTTGCTTGCAAGTGATCCAAAGCTGATACGTGGTCTGGAGTCTATTTCATGCACACAGGCGTCCCTTGATCTACATCTCAACGGTGGCGCCCTGGCGGAAGCTGGAGTAGATGAAATTGATAACAACTTGCTTCAAGCAGGCTGGCAATTAAAGACTCCTGTAACGATGGACGCCAATGCTCTGAGTGATTTTCCCAGTACCTGGGCGAAACGCCTCGCCTTTGGTCGCGACCCGCGTGCAATGATGTTGTATGGGCAAAAATAAACAGGTGGCTGGACCCAAGTCCAGCCACCTGTTTATCGTAAAAGAACAGGCTAATAACTGACCAGAGGTAACTTCCTCAACCATTTCTTTTCTGCCAATTCCTTCAACCCAAAATCTGCGCCGTCCGCGCGCGAAAGCTGTGTGCTGGAATCCTTGCTCACATAACCCACCCGATACTTGCCTGTATGTGCGCCATCCATCAGGCGCGGATAGCGCACAACGGTCCAATCGAGGTCGGAAGCCTGGATCACTTTAACATTCGCTGCAGAGTCAAGTACAACATTTTTTGCAAGCAGCTTGAGTAGAAAACCGATAACGTGATCGGCAAACTTCGGCGTATCTTCTGGCTGGCGCACGCCCGCGCCTGTAGTTGAGACCAGACGCCGTACGCCATGTTTCTTCATCGCAGCTACAATGTTCTTCGCGGACGTTTCCATCATGCCGGGAACAGGCGGGCGCGTCGGTCCCAGGGCGCTGATTACGGCATCCTGCCCGGCAATGGCTTTTTCCACGGCAGCCGCATCCAGCGAATCGCCCTGGAACACGGTCAGGCTGGGATGCTGAACGGTGAACTTTGATGGCGTGCGCACAAAGGCGGTCACGCTATACCCCGCCTGAACTGCCTGCTCCACAACCTTCAGCCCGACGCCGCGTGAGGCTCCAAAAACAACAATTTTCATAGGGTCTCCTTTATGATTCTTTCCAGAATTTGTGTGATGCCTTCAGGAGGCTGCGCCCCGCTGAATGCATATTTATGATCAATGACAAAGAACGGCACGCCGCTGACTCCCAGCCGGTACGCCTGGTTGACCTCTGCCCAAACCCTGGCTTGCGTTGCCGAGTCTGTCATCTTGACCCGCAGGCTGGGCGCGTCCATGCCGTTTTTTTCCGCAATCGTGAGCAGGACTTCGATATCGCCAATATCCTGCCCGTGCTCGAAATAGGCGGCGTACACATCGTCAATCACGGACTCAGCCTTTTCAGCGGGTGTGAGCGAGATAAGGCAGTGCGAAAGCATCGTATTGGATGCCTTGGTGATGTCCTCGAACTTGAATGTGAGCCCTACACGCTCACCCATCTGCCGCGGACCCTCGAAAAAGCGTTCAATGGGAATCCGTCCGCCGCCTTTCGAGTTCATGCGCTCCCGAAAATCCATGCCTTCCGAGGGGATAGACGGATCGAGAAAGAACGGCTTGTATTCCACAGTGATGGGTTCCCCGTTCCATTCGTGCAGCGACCGCTGCAGATGCCGCTTCCCAATGCGGCAAAACGGTCAGACGGTATCGTGATAGACAGTGATATGCATGTTGTTACCTCCTGCCAAACGTCATGCGTCCCAACAGGTTGTCCCTGACAATGAGCTGATGATAGAGCGCCCCGGCAATGTGCAAGCCGATCAGCCCCAGCAGGATATACGCTGTATAGCCGTGCCCGATGCGCGGCAGGAACTGCATAAAATCGGAGGGGAAGGGCGCCGCGCCGCGGAACACAGCCGGCAGGTTTGCCATCGTCGACAGCCCCATACCGCTGACTGCCATGCCAATGAGCGCGACATACAGGAGGAAGTGGACGATATTCGCCACAACCCGCAGGAAGGCATTGCCCTCCCTCGAGGGCGCGGGGCGCGCCAGGGCGTAACGCGCGATCAGCCGCACAACCAGCAGCAGCGCGATCAACATGCCTGTGAAGGCATGGAGGCTCAACGGACCGATTTTGGCAGGCGTATCTGGCATGGGGTTAACCAGGAACATTCCTGCCAGAAGGTTGAAAATGACCAGCGCCGCCATTACCCAGTGCAGGGCGGCGTAAATCGGATGGTAGCGTTTGGGTGTTTCTTTGGACATGCTTTCTCCTTTGTTATTCTTGAAGGTTGGAAGAGACGAGACTCTTCAATTGTTTTGCCACAAGCCTTAAGGGATCCGCCGTGTGCAAGGTGCGGCTGAGGATAATTCCGCCTTCCACGGAGGCGGTGATGAATGTTCCGAGTTCCTCGGCTTTGGCATTGGCGAACCCGCTCTCCAGCAATTTTTCCTTGAACGCGGCTTGCAGCAACCTGTAGGCTTCGCGACAGGCGAGGTTAATGCGCTCGGACTTGGTGGCAGTCTCCATGGCTACCGTTGTGAGCGGACTGCCGGCGGCGAAGCCGGATCGTTCCACATTTTCTGCAACCAGCAGAATAAAATCATGGATGGCTTTTGAGGCGCTGCTGCTCCCCTTGAGCCCGGCACGAATCCTTTCCGAGACTGCCTGACCCGATTGCAGAACTGCCTCGGCTGTGATCTGTTCCTTGCCTTCGGGAAAGTAATAGTAGAGTGACCCTTTCGGCGCGCCGCTCTCCTTGACGATCTCGTTCAAGCCTGTGCCGTGATAACCCTGCTTTTCCAGCAGGTCGCACGTGGTTTGTAAGATTCGCTCACGGGCGTTGCTCATTTCAGCCTCAAATGTCGATTTGAATAAAGACGAGATCCTGCGAGTTTTTCTTGATCTCGCCAGGGGAAGCGCCTGCCGGGATGCGCTCGAATCCCATTCGTTTTGCCATTTCTACTCCCCGCGCATCCACCACCGCATTGACCATTTCACCCACAGCATGTAGATCGTTCACAAGATTCACCCTGCCCTTGATATCCTTCCCTTGCAGGCGCATGGATACCTCGGCGTTTCCCTGGAAGTTCTTCCACCAATTGCCGAATGTGAACACAACCAAGGCATTTCCTTTCCGCGTATAACCAACAGGTACAGAAATCATCCGACCAGTTTTTCGCCCTTTGAAAGTCAATACCATCATGACATGGCTGAGAACACCATGAAAAGGTGAACGTAAGATGAATTTGATGATCGGGTTGACGAACTTGTATGCACTCTTTGGGATGGGCGTTTTGCCGCGCTCGGCGTTTTCGTTTAAGGATGCAGTTTTCATAGAACTCCTTGAGCTATTATTTCTTTCCAGCCTTTTACATCGGCAACATGTCTTTTGTCACTTTTCAATTTCTTGCAATGCTGTTATTATAACGACTGGTCTATATAATGTCAAGCCAGGAGAAAAGAATGTCATCCCCAATTTTGGTCATTGGAGCGCTCGGGAATGTGGGCGCAGAAGTCGTCAAGGAAGTGGTAGCCAGGGGCGGCAACGTCCGTGCAGCAGATATTAACGAGGCAAAACTCAAAGAGAGGTTTGGTGATATGGTAGACGTTATCCGCTTTGATTTCACCGATCCCACTACCTATGATGCGGCCTTTAAGGATGTGAAGAAGATGTTCTACATGCGCCCGCCGCACCTGACGAATATCCAGCGCGACATGGTCCCCTCCATGGACGCGGCGAAAGCCGCGGGCGTAACGCATGCCGTTTTTCTTTCCATAATTGGAGTCGAGAATGCCAAATACGTTCCTCATTACAAAGTGGAACAGCATCTGCAAAAGATTGGTATGCAAACCACATTCCTGCGCTGCAGCTTTTTCATGCAGAACCTGAATACCACCCATCGAAAAGAGATCAAGGAACGCAGTGAAATTTTTGTCCCGGTGGGGAAGGCAAAGACAAGTTTTATTGATGTGCGTGATATTGGCTCGGTCGCGGCTGTGACATTAACGAAAGAAGGTCATGCGGAAAAAAACTATGATCTCACAGGGAGCCAAGGGCTTGATTATTGGGAGGCCGCGCAAATCATGAGCGAAGTGCTGGGGCGCAAGATCACCTATCGCAACCCCAACCCACTGCATTTTCTGATGGAAACGATACGCAGAGGCACACCGTTTGCATTCGCGCTGGTCATGCTGGGGCTATACACGTCAACGCGCTTTGGTATGGCAGAACCGATCACGAACGAAGTGGAACGACTGACAGGCCACAAGCCAATAACCTTCAAGCAGTATGTGCAGGATTACGGTGATACCTGGATATAAGAATAAAGAGCCACATCTGCTGAGCTCTTTTTCTTTAGATAACTTTACCGCAACACATTGATCACATTTTGCCCTGCCGTGCCGCTGACTCCCCCACCGCCACCAGGGACCTGCTGCTGCAGCGCATGTGTTACGCGGCCTGCTATATGGCATGTTCGCCTTTGCAGGCTTCTTCATTACCTTAAGTCTGTTGATTGAAAAAGCAGGGATTGCGGTTTCGTTTTTATCCGCAATTGCAGTTGCGCTGGCAATACAGGGAACGTCTCTTTTGATATTGCGGCATAGGCACAAATAAAGCGACATCTGAGTTCTGTTGAACTCAGATGTTTTTGTTTACTCAATACCTTCGCCACATTCCGGCCTGCCTCAGACACGTCCCTTTGAATTACGGGATCGAAAATGCTTCGATATGTAAGAAAGTGTCTGAAAACTAGCAAAAGATGAAGAAGTCGGGCAAACTTGCAGGATGACAAAATCCAAGCAACCCTACCCGACTGATCTGAATGATACCC
>JANMSY010000312.1:0-7013 GCA_031389865.1 Anaerolineales bacterium
CGACATCTGCGCAGGCGGTGGTCAATCAGTGGAGCGGGGATGCGTTACACCTAACCACAATGATCTCGCCAGACCTGAACGAGATCGGCGCGGGTGTAACCTTGAATGGGGGGAAGGCCTATTTTGTCATTGATTGTGCGCAGTCAACCATCGGCGGAGTCCCTCAAACAGCAGGAGCGCCAGCAGCAGGCGGATCTACCCTTATTCCGGGAGGCGTGATCATTCCCGTGGTGGTCGTCACACCGAACCCAGATGGGGATATTATCCATGATGTCAAAGCGGGCCAGACTCTCTGGCAGATTGCGATCTCGTATGGAACAAAGATCGATGAGATCAAGCGGCTGAACAATCTTTTCGATAACAATATCTATCCGGGCAGCAAATTGCTGGTAAAAAAAGGTGAGCTGGTGGCAGCTACTCTTCCGCCGGAAAGCGCAATGATTGAGGCAGTCACATCCCAGACGGGCCTGTCAACTCTCACAGTTCCGACTCTTCCGCTAACGCCGGCATCCACACCCGTGAATGGGGTGCCATCCGCTTCCAGCAATGGTGTCATGGGGATAGCCATCGCAATTATTGCACTTGCCCTTCTGGGTGGCATGCTGGCATGGCTGGGGAAATTGAATAAACAGCGAAATATCGGATAAGTATCACGATAAACTCATTACAATATTTTCTTACGTGCATAAAGCGTTTTGATATACTTGAAACATTGTGAGAAAATTCACAAATAAGAGAGGCTTTTTACATGACTATGACTGAAGTTCGCATTGATGCATTATTACCACCTGAGATGGCAACACGCGCGGAGTATTTGGGCGTACGCAAAGCGGAGATGCCCTTTCTCAAGATGTTCATGTTGTCGGTGCTGGCAGGTGCTTTTATCTCGCTGGGCGCCATTTTCGCAACGACCATCGCAGCAGGTGGGATGGCAATCACAGGCACAGATGGAACTGCCATGTTCAATACAGCTCTGCCCTATGGCATCACACGGCTGCTGATGGGTCTTGTCTTTTGCCTGGGCCTGATCCTGGTGGTTGTAGGTGGGGCGGAGCTATTCACAGGCAATAACCTGATCGTCATGGCGTGGGCAAGCGGCAAAGTTACAGGCCGGGCGCTCCTGCGCAATTGGGTGATCGTTTACATTGGAAATTTTGTGGGTTCGATAGGGACTGTTATCCTGATGTTCTTCAGCAAGCAGTATGTATTCGGTGCGAATTCAGTTGGCATTGCTGCGTTGAAGATCGGCGTGGCGAAAGTGGACCTGACCTTCATCCAGGCGCTTGCACTGGGTATTCTCTGTAATGCGTTGGTGTGCCTGGCCGTCTGGCTGACCTATAGCGCACGCAGTACCGTGGATAAAATAGTTGCCATTATTTTCCCCATTACCGCGTTTGTGGCCGCAGGTTTTGAACACAGCATTGCAAACATGTATTTCATTCCCTTTGCCTTGTTCATCAAATACTTCGACCCGGAATATGTGGCCGCTGTAGGCGATAAAGTTCCACACCTCGATCTCTTGACGTGGCGTGCTTTCTTTATCAATAATCTTATTCCGGTGACTATTGGTAACATTATCGGCGGGACCGTGCTTGTTGCCGCTTTATATTGGGCCATCTTTTTGCGCACAGCCGAAACGAAATAAAAGGAGCTGACATGAAGGCATTTGTATTGATAAAGATACGTGCAGGGGAGGTACGGGAAGTAATCCGTCAACTGCGCAAGATAGACACGGTTGTCGAAGCCCATATGACGTTCGGTCCATATGATGGAGTGGCCGTGATCGAAGCCGCTGATCTGAACGCAGTCGGATCCCTGATCGCTTTGGCCATTCAGCCCATCCCAGGTATAGAACAGACCCTTACCTGTCTGGCTGTCGACGTGTAAGAACCCGTACTAAACAAACATGCCCCCGATTCGGAGGGAATGTTTTGCATTAGGCATGATCGGAAATAGTGTACCTACACTGTCCCGAAGATTATTTTTCGGCTTAGATCGGTGTGAAACACAAACCTTCGGGACGTTTTTCCTTATTGCCGATAAAGTCTATAAAGAATTCTCTACCGTACAAATGTCATTGCGAGGCGATCTTTGCCGAAGCAATCTCCTGTTTATGGGAATTTCAGATCAAAAGAAGATTGCCGCGCCGCCAAATAGCAAGAGCGGCGGCTCGCAATGACATGAATTTATAAGATGTACGGTAGAGAGTTAAAGAAAAGCATCCCGCAGCTGCAATAAGCCTGCGGGATGCTCTTTCCTGATCCTCTTTTTACGGTAACGTGTACTTGAGAATTCGGTTGTTGCCTGCGTCTGTCACCCAGACATTTCCCAGTGCGTCCACAGTGACACCCGCGGCAAGCCCGATCTCATCCACGCCTGTACCGAAATCGCCCCATGTGCGCACAAATTGTCCATCGCTTGTGAACTCAATGATCCGATAGCCTTCCGGGTCGGTGATGAATACATGGTTATCGCCGCCCACTGCAATAAATGGTTTGTTATCGAGCGACTGGCCAAACCACGCATTGACATCCCATTGCGTGGCAGGCAGGTAGATCGTGCCATCTTCACTCGGGATAAAGGATTGGATGCGCTGGTTCCAGGTATCTGTCACGTATACCATGCCATCCTCGGATACCGCAACGCCTACAGGTTCATCGAATTGACCCGGATCGAATCCCGCTGTGCCAAATTCGGTGATGTAATTGCCGTCCGAATCAAAGATCGCAATACGCTTGTTACCGGTATCAGCCACGTAGACGCGTCCCTGTGAGTCAACCGCAATCCCGCGCGGCCCCCAGAAGGAACCCTGTGAATCGGGGAGCTCCGGCAATGGCTGTCCGTATTGTCCCCACATCTTGATCGGACGCCCCTCCTCCGAGAATTTTTGTACGCGGTGATTCCAGGTGTCCGTGACATACACGGAACCATCCGGCCCGACTGCAATACCCCAGGGTTCGTTAAATGTTCCGATGGGTGCGTCACCACTTACCTGGTCTGCAAATGTTCCCCATTCATGCAACAGGCTTCCATCCCATGCAATATGCAGGATGCGATGGTTGCGCGAGTCGGCAACATAGATGTCCTCGTTGCTGCCTGCAGCGATGGCGCGTGGAGCATTCAGTCCCAGCGGGGGATAACGTTCCGCACCGTAGATTTGATCGGCAGATAACATAACGGTAGCCGCCTCATAGGGGTCTGCATCCACGGGTGCCTCGGAGGGTCCCACCCCATAATTCCAGATCTGCGAAGCAACATCCTTGCGTACATACAGCCGCATCTGGTCTGCAGGCTGCCATGTAGTGAGTGTGACGGTCGTGTTGCCCGTTGCCTGACCATACAATGTGTAATCCCGGTTGAACCAGATGTCAAAAATACCTTCGCGTATCTGCGGGTTGGTGATGGCATTCAGGACCCGGGTCCGGTCGAGATTGAAGTAATCCTGATTGGGCCACCACATGCGGATGTAATCAAATTTGTAGAAACCATCTCCAAGCGCCGCCTCGATCTTATCGAAGTTCTTCTGGTCAACGATCACGGCAACGGCATCTCGCAGGGATCGCGTAGGCTGGTCGAAGGAACGCAGCGCTGTAAAATCACGCAAATACCACACCATGGGCCACGAGACACCGGTATCCGGCGCACTTGCATCGTATGCCACAATTGCATTCAGGCCACCTGCTGTGCGCCTGGAAATCTCCTCCACCTGGGCCATCACATCCTTGATGCCTGTTGCACCATGGGCATACACCAGGTACTCCATGGCGTCATCATACAGGATGTAATTTGCGCGGAAGGATGTGCGCACGGTCTGGAGCACGAGCAGACCAAATACCGTCAACGTAACCAGGCTCACAAACATATTCCTGCGTGTCAGTCGTGAAATATAGATCATGCCCGCGATGCTTCCAATCAATGCCACGAGCGCTGCGCCAAACTTCAACCAGCCCGATGAGATCATGGCCGGGTCGATCCCGTCTGTGGACGTGAGTGACATGATTGATGCACCGTTGATCACGGTGGAGAAGAGTGTGACGAGTGCCAGGATGAACAAGGCGACGACGGTCAAGCTGGCGAGTTCGTCCTTCATGAGATATGCCAGCAGGGCACCTGACAGTATCGCGGCAACCAGAGGCAGCAAAAATGAGGCGCTTGCCTGTAGCTGGGCCAGTTCCGTGCCCTGGAAAGGCGGTGTGCTCCCATACAGGGAACGCAGCGCATTGAAGACGGCAAGCACAAATACCACCAGGACAAGGATGGACAGTGCCATGCGGCCCGGTCGATCCTCTGCCATTCGCGCGGAAACCGATTCGACGATCTGGCCGACCGCCCAACCCGTGAACAGGATCATGGGCCATGCCATGTGATAGGTCAGCCACGGCATGCGCTCTCCGGCAATCGTGAACGCAACAATACTCGTGATGCACCACCAGGTCATCAGCCAGAAGAACAGGCCAAAATTGGGTGGAGTGCTCGCAGGCAGGGGATCAGATACAGGATCGGACGCTGTTACGGTTTCCGTTTCAACCACGGGATCGGACATTATCAGCGCCTCAGTCTCAGCCGCCGCTTGATCCCGCCCTAATAATTTTTTCAAGCCCATGAGGATCGCCACAATCGTTCCCAACGCGGGCAGAAACTCATACAGAGGGATCTGGATCAATACATAATAATATTCCGGCTGGCTACCGCGCTCCACCCCTTGCTGCACGAGCCAGTAGCCCAGCGAACCGATCACACCTGTAAAGAATCCCGCAGCATTTGTGAAGACGGTGGTATAGAAAATGGTGAACCAGCCCCAGAACAGCGCAGCATACTTCCACCAGTCGCGGTTCCATATCATGCCGATCGCGATGGACAGGATGAATAGCAGTACAACAAATGTCCCGATGATGGCCAGTGCTCTTGCATCCAGTGCATTGACCGAAGCGGCGTCGGTGGGAATGGTGATATCCAGGCTCGATTCAAAGAATTTGATCAGGAAGGCAGAGAGCATGGGCAAAACGAACGTGCCCAGCAGGATCATGAGGTCAAAGGAACGTTCCCGCAGCAGGTTTGCCCAGCCATATCCCCTGAAGAGAATGTAAAGGGCCACCAGCAGGCCAAGGACCGCAAGTCCCAGGAAGATTTCAGCTGGCTGGATACCGCTGGTCGGCAGGGCAAGCGGTGACGCTTCCCCAGTTGGGTTTGCCGGTGCCATTGTTTCTGCCCCGGCAATGGTTTCCTGTCGGTTTACCAGGCCAAAGCCCAGACCGATGGTTCCCATTAGAACTACCACGGCGAGGACAATCACAAAAGCCTTATACAGGCCGGAATTGCCTTCCCAGGGTTGACGTGTAATGCGTGCAATAAAATAGATCCCCAAAAAGAGCAGGGCCTGTGCTGTATAAATGAACGAAGTCTCCTTCGTTGTAAAGTGCAGCAGGGTCGCGAGAGTAATGAGATACAAATAACGCTTGTTGCCTTGCTCCATATAGCGCAGTATGGCATACAGGAGTAACACGCCAGACAGACCCACATAGGACTCGTTGCGAACATAGCGTCCGTAATACAGCATGTACGGTGAAACGACCATCAGGAAGCCCGCAATGATCGCACCCCATTTCCCCAGATATGCGCGCCAGTACCAGACCATCCATACGGTTGCAATACTGAACAAAACCGCCGGGATACGCGCCGTAAAATCAGAGGCGCCAAAGGTCGAGTATATGAATGCAAGGATATGGAACTGGAACGGCCCATGCATCATCGGGGTATGCTGATAGCCCTGGCCGCGCGATAACAGCCAGGAAAAATACGTATGCAGGCTTTCATCGTGGCTCATCACACGCGTTCCAAGATCATAAAACCGTGTGATGATCGCCAGTAATATGATGCCCGCAAAGAGTACTATTTCATTTGTAATTGCTGGCAATGCAGGGTGAATTGGTTTTTCGAGCCAGTTGATTTTATTATTGTTATCCATGATACCTTGTGACAAGCTGAGATTTGGAGACTTATACTTCAATCCGAATGTTCTGACAAGTTGGCTCGTAAGGTTTTCGTAATATTCAGCGAGTAGGACTATCCATCCGGTGTAGTCGTTATGGGCCTGGTTGACGGTGTGTACATTGTTGTGAGCGCATTGACGGTATCTGTGGGTGTCGAAGTACAAATCGGGATCAGGATTTCCCTGGCATGTAGGATGGTCCCTGTTTTGATGTGGTTCAGCCGAAGGATATCCTCTTTTGACACCGAAAAAAGCGGGCAATGCTCTTAAGCGTGTCGCTTTCCTGTACAACATAGCAAATGATGCCAAAAGCAACTATACGTGTAGCCATAAAGGCGCGTTGTGATATTCGTTGTTCTTTTTTTATCAGAATAGCAGGTAATGAGAGGGGGATGGGCGACTGGTTCCACTTTTTTTGCAGGATTGGCCGCAACAGCGATTCCATCCCTGTTAGGCTATTGGCATACGCCTGGCATTCTGCACAGGTCTCAAGATACTGTGATGGATGGGCTGCATTCATGCGATCTATATCATTAACGCGAGTCAAGCTAAAAATTCTCATGGGAAGTTTATCATAAATTTTGCGTGTAGGCACTTGCACCCCAATGTCCAATCTTAATAGTTAAATCTTAATAGTTAACTGTTAAGAATAGAAGCGCCGGCCAATTGACCACATCCAGCCTGGATATCGATGCCGCGCCGCATGCGAATGGTGCACGGAATCCCAGCCTGCTCCAATGTCTCCTTGAATATGATAGCCCGTTGGCGATCGCTGGCATGGCCTTCATATCCTGCAGTGGGGTTGAGGGGAATGGCGTTGACATGGCACATCAAGCCTCGCAGCCGCGATGCAAGTCGTTTCGCAACCTCAGGTGTATCGTTGACCCCGTTGATCAGCGCCCATTCAAAGGTGACGCGCCGTCCGGTCTGTTCGACATAATAACGACAGGCTTCGATCACATCGTTGATCCTGTAGCGCCTGTTGACAGGCATGATGGCAAGACGCTCATCATCTTCTGCCGCG
>JANMSY010000650.1:0-5807 GCA_031389865.1 Anaerolineales bacterium
TATCATACTGAATAACTGCCCATAGATCGGTAACTATTGCAGAGGTAGGAGACCTCCTGCATGTAGCAGGAGGTCTCTTCAATAAATGTGTAAAAATAAAGGCAGCAGTTTTGAGGTCATTTTGCTGAATGGTGCAGGAAATGAATTCGGTATAATCAACGCTTGTGAAATCCATTGATCTTTGTGGGTTTATTGTCTTACTCAAGGCTTATCAATATGAATCGTTGGGAAAGGCAACGGATTTAATAGTTGCCTGCATCGCCTGAAAATATCTGCTGGAGAGTTTCTAAAAATTGAATGTGACCATTTGTGCCCTTGTTCCCATGCGACATCACAGCCAGCGAGTGCCCGGCAAGAACTATCGTTTGTTGGATGGCAAACCATTATTCCATCACATTATTCAAACCTTACTTTCTGTTCCTGCGATTACAAATATCATTGTGGATACAGATTCTGAACCGGTCATCAACGGACTCCGCGACTATTTTCCGACGGTAAAAATCATTGATCGCCCTGAGAATCTTCGTGCGGATGATGTTCCCATGAACGAAATCCTCCTGCATGACACTGCACAGGTGGCAGCGGATTTCTATCTCCAGACACACAGTACGAATCCGCTGTTGAAGGCGGAAACCGTGTCAAGAGCCATCCAGGCTTTTGAAGGGAGCTATCCTGCCCTCACCTCGCTTTTCTCTGTGACCCGCTTACAAACCCGGCTGTACGACCAGCATGGACGCGCCATCAATCATGACCCTGCGTTTCTCCTCCAGACCCAGGACCTGCCTCCGGTATATGAAGAGAATTCCTGCCTTTATATTTTTACCCGCCCTACCCTGCTCGAAAGGCGCCACCGCATCAGTGCAAAGCCTCTCATGTTTGAAATAAATCCCAATGAAGCCTGGGATATAGATGAAGAGCTGGACTTTGCAATTTGTGATTTTTTGATGAAGAATAAAATGTAGTGTAATGTAATCACAGTCAGTTTGATCTGCTTAACCCCTAACTCGGACAAGCCGAAACCAAAAAGGATTCAACCACGAAGGTCACGAAGGAACACAAAGGAAAATCATTTTGAAAAACCTTCGTGACACTTTGTGCCCTTCGTGGTGAAAAATTCTTGTACAAAAAACAAGGATTTCACTTGTAAGATATTAATGTTGTACATTCCTGATATATGAAAAAAGACTTTACTAAACTTCCCTGGCACGTGATCCTTCTCTCCTTATATCCGTCCCTATCGTTATGGGCATATAACCTGGGGCAGGTGGGTCTGACAGCCACCTATCGCGCAATTCTTGCCTGTTTGATTCTGGGGATCCTTCTGCTGGCATTTACCTGGCTATGGTTGCGTGACTGGGCGCGTGCAGGCATCGTTGTAACCATCTTTTTGCTTTTATTCTTCTCCTACGGACATATATATCTATTTCTGGAAAACGTCACGATTGGGGCCGTTGTTATCGGACGTCACCGATTCCTGGCGGGTATCTGGCTTGTATTGGCAATCCTGGGCATTTGGTGGGCAGTGCGAAAACTCCGATCTCCAGGCAGCCTTAATTCCACGCTTAACCTGGTGGCGCTTTTTCTGTTCGTTTTCCCGACGTTCAACTTCGTAACCCACGGGCTCTCCAACTGGCGCGCCAGCCAGTCAGGGGCTGTATATACGTCCACGCGCGCGGTTCAGGGAACGGACCCGCTGGCGGTGGATCGGCCCGATGTTTATTACATCATCCTGGACGGGTATGGTCGTTCCGATATTCTGCGTGACAAACTTAATTTTGACAACACATCCTTTCTGGACGATCTGAGGAATGAAGGATTTTACATAGCAGAATGCAGTCAGAGTAATTATGGGATGACGGCGCTTTCGCTGGCATCCTCACTTAACATGGACTACATTACTTCATTAGGCGATGAATTCACGTCAGATAATGTCGATCGTTATTCGCCCCTGTGGCGCCTGATCAAGGATAGCGCTGCTGAGTCCACGTTCCGGAAGATGGGTTATCAGGTAGTTGCTTTTGAAACAGGCTATGACTGGACCGAATTTCGTAACGCTGATTATTTTTTTGAGGCTCCCAAACAGGGCTTGAGCGGCTTCGAAAGCCTGGTGTTGAGGGATTCTGCTGCTGTGATCCTCGATGATCTTGGTTTGTTCGACCCCTTTCATTTCACGCCGGAGGATCAGAAACGGAATCTCGTTTCATACGTCCTGGCCAAAATGAGTAGTCTGCCCGAAGTACCCGGGCCCAAATTTGTCTTTATTCACCTGGTAATCCCTCATCAGCCTTTTGTGTTTGGCCCGGACGGAGAACCATTTGTTGTTGCCCAGCGTACCTTAAATGACGACAAATACTATAGCACTGAAGATTATCTGCTGGGCTATGGCAACCAGGTGAGATTCATCAGCAGTCAGATTCCCGGCTTGCTGAAGACGATCATTCAAAATTCCACCGCGCCCCCTGTCATTATCCTTCAAGGTGATCATGGCCCTGCCCAGTTGGAGAAGGAAAACCGGATGGGCATTTTGAATGCCTATTTTTTCCCCGAAGGAAAGGAAGCACTATATCCGACCATAACGCCGGTAAATACCTTCCGCGTTGTTTTTGATGTTTTTTTTGGTACCCAGCTTGGTCTGGCTGCTGATACCAGTTATTATTCGAAATACTCCAGGCCCTATGCATTTGAAGTTATTCCCAATGAATGTAATGTGCCATAATTTATCATGTCATTTCAAACTACAGCAAGTGAACATTGATGAAAAAATCAAATAATTTTCTGGCAGCGACTGCCAGATGGTTTTCCATTCCCTGGTATTTTATTGTGTTCGGCGCCTATCCTGTTCTGTCATTGTTATCGTTTAATATCGGGCAGGTCAAACTGGCAGCCGGCTGGCGTCCTTTAATGGTATCGGTTGTTTTTGCGCTGCTGCTGTTTGTTTTACTGAGAGTACTCCTGCGCGATAAGTACCGCGCCGCGTTCCTGACCACTTTATGGATGTCGTTATTCTTTTCCTATGGACATATCCATTTGATGCTTGTGGAAAAATGGGAAAAGGTCAACTTCACTCCATATCTTCTCGCGGGCTGGTTGATACTGGCTGTGCTCTTTTTTATTTGGGCGACGCGGTCTCGTTTTACATTCAGGGATGCTGTGCTGCCGTTGAACGTGATCGCGCTGGGGCTGGTGGTCACCTCTTTGGTGCAGATCGGTTCCGAGGCCCAGAAAAAAGGCGGGCATTCCCTCGGAGCGGAAAATGCTCCCGTGCAGGTGCTGACTTCTCCGCCGCAGAATCCGCCTGATGTGTATTACTTCATCCTCGATTCCTATGGCCGCCAAGACCTGCTCGAGGAAGCGTATGGGTATGACAATAGTGCGTTCATTGATGGTTTACGCGAGCGCGGTTTTTATGTGGCGCAATGCAGCCAGAGCAATTACGTCCGTACCGAAGTTTCACTGGCCTCCACGTTGAATATGTCTTATCTTCAGGGTTTGGACCCTGCATTCGAGCCCGGGAGCATACGACGAAGAGTTCTGTGGGATTCGCTCAAGCACAGCGCAACACGCTATAACTTCGAGAGCATGGGGTATAAAACCATTGGGTTTGCCACCGGCTTCGCATGGAATGAATTGGAAGATGCGGATGTGTTTTATACCCCTGATTCTTTTTCAGTGGGCATGACCGAGTTTGAAGTGTTGTTCATGCAGACAACTCTTGCGCGCCATGCAAACGATTTGCATTGGTTCGACCCTGACCAGATCATGGGACAGAACTTCCGTGACCGTACGCTGAATGTGTTCGACAGGATGGATGATATTGCACGGATGCCCGAGCCCACGTTTGCCTACATCCATCTCATCTCGCCTCACCCGCCATTTGTATTTGGTCCCAATGGGGAGCCTACATACCCTCCTGATTTCTGGAACGAGGACCGCGAATATCCGCCCGACCTGTATGCGAAAGGCTATCAAAACCAATTGACCTTCCTGAACAGGAAGATGCTTGAAGCGCTGGATACGCTGCTTGCCGAATCTGAGACGCCGCCAATCATTATTATTCAGGGGGATCATGGCCCCTGGCTTCAACCCAGGGCAAAACGATTCTGGATCTTGAACGCATATTATCTGCCCCAGCCAGGCAGCAAACTGTATCCCACCATCTCACCGGTGAACACGTTTCGGCTGGTGTTTGATTCTTATTTTGGCGGTACTTATGATATGCTGCCAGATATATCTTATTTTTCGCCTGTGCCAAAATTGTACGAATTCTCGGAAGTGGATTACAGCTGTAATTAAAGGCTGGGTGGTTATTCATTATGGAAGCCGTTTCAAAGCGAATCCCCACGATCATCGGTCTTGTCCTGTTCCTGGCAGGACTTGGGTTATTTGCATACCTGGGTTTCTTCAATCGTTACTGGGCGGACGATTGGTGCTATAACGCTGACCTGAAACAATTGGGTTTTTGGGGAACGATGAAGGGATACACCTACATCACCACCTATGCCTCGAACCGTTTTTCGCTGACGTTGTTTTCGGGCTTGTTCTACGCCCTTGGTTTGTTTGGCATACAGATCATGACCCTGCTGGTGGTCGCGTTGTGGTATTTGGGTTTGTTTTATATTCTTGTTAATGTGCAGGCTGTTTCTCCCTTTAAGTTCTCACGTATCCAGCTTGCATTAATGACTGCCGTTATCGTGTACTACTCCATCTATCTGACACCCCACCTGTATCAAAGCCTGTATTGGAGATCAGGTCTCCTTCCTTATACGGCGGCTGTTGTGCTGGGCGTATGGACATTCGCCATGATTACGCATCAGGCTTCGCGCCCCACACTTTCCAAACGGATGGCGGCTGCCACTGCAATCGTCACCTTTTTAGCGGGAGGTTTTTCAGAATCAGGTGGAGCCACGCTGACTGCAATTCTCGCCGCCTGCGTTGGTCTGTGTCTTTGGTTCAGGCAAAAGGAATGGGCGAAAAATTCCCTGCCCGTTGCCGCCGTGGCGTTGTTTTCATCCATTCTGGCGCTTGCAGTGTTGATTGCTGCGCCAACGAATGCCTATCGCGTTGGCTTGTACGGTGACCCCACTGACATGCTGGCCTTTCCGGGGCGGCTCCTATACTTTACATCTGACTTTATCAGGTTCTCCTTCCTCGATATGCCCCTGCCACATCTGGCTGTTTCAGCAACTTTATTTTTATTGGGGTTTCTGTTCCATGGGCAAAATGGAAGGAACATCGAACGCAGGCAACTGTTTCTGCTCGTCCTGTTCATAGCCTTTCTGACATTTCTCTTTGTAGCTGCCACCTATGCCCCCAGCGCGTACATTGAGAAATCGCCTCCTGCGCCGCGGACACGCGTCATTTCCCGTTTTATTTTGACTCTTGGGGTGGGGATGATCGCCCTTTTGATCGGATATTATTTCGGGCAACTGTTCCAGTATCGCTGGCTTGAGGGTGTCGCGGTCATTCTGCTTCTTGGCGCCTATGCTTATGGAGCGCGCTCGGTGCTGATCACATCTGAAAAAATATCCCTGTATTCTGAAAGGGCCGCGCAGTGGGACGAACGGGATACGCTCATTATGCAGTCTCAACAACAGGGCGTCCGCGAAGTCAACGTCCGCGGCATCGACGGCCTGCCTGTCGGTGGCATCCGGGACTTCAAGGAACAGCGGGGGGTTGGGTTTTGGATCAATCAGTGTGCTGCCAGGTATTATGGTGTTGATACTATTTATGCGACCTTGCCCTGAGGCGTATCCGTCATCAGAGATTTTGGTTTATAGTTGCGAATTGGTACTCCATGCTTAGGAAAA